>JAGOZX010000098.1 GCA_018058425.1 Sebaldella sp. | reverse complement strand
AATATAGCAGCCCAAAACTTCTGCGTTCTCGCAGGAGTTTTTTTGTTACAATTATTACTAGTTTGAAAAAAGAATTTATTGAAACAAATCTGATACTAATGTATAATTAAGCATAAAAGTATAAATTACAGGAGGGTAAAATGCTAAAATCATTTAAGAAAAAAACAGAAGAAGAAAAAATAGAAAAAAAAAGTAGTGGAAATAATGAAAGTACTGTAAATAAAGAAGATGTAGGGTTTAAAAGAAGAAAGAAAGAAAAAAAGTCCATATATGGAATTATTTTAAATAATGTAAATAATAACGGAATTTTAAATGTACCTAAAATAGAAAATGAATTATGGGAATTAAAAAATGATCCTAGTGAGCCAAGAGTAATGGCTGGATTTATAGATAATTTACGTGTAGAGCAAAAAGAAGTAAATCAAATACCAGGAATGCTTGTGTTAGAAAAATTAGCAAGAGGAAAGTATATTGAAATAGAAGAATTTGAGGAAGAGTTTAAAAGATTAAATGTAAATGCTAAAGAATTTTTAAACTTTTTTCATAAGAATGTAGGTACAGTAAAACCGGATATGAAAGTAATTCATGATTTTATGGTAAAAGTATTTACACAAACCAAAGAAATGGAATTATTTAAAACAGCATATGAAATTGTGGGAATGTTTTCAGATGAAGGTACAAAACAAATAATTTTTACTATAGGTCAATATCCAGAATTAACAAGGTATCTAGGACTTATTTTGTTAAATAGTGGAGATTTTAGCAGAATACCAGTACTGGCTGCAAGAACAGAAGGCTGGGGAAAAGTATCTATATTAGAACTTCTTATATTTAATGGCTTTATAAAAGGAAATGTAGATGAGCAGGTTAAGGTTATAAAGGCAATTTATTCAGGAAGTTTTGTTATAAATGTAGAGACAGACCCATTAATCGCATATAATTTTGACTTAAAAGAAATATTTGATAAAAGTCTAGAAGATAAGGATTTATTCTTAAATCTAGTTCACATTATTAATACAACTGTAGAAGGTGGAGTTTACCGTTCATTAGTAAATAGTCCAGAAGGAATTGAAAAGATAGAAAAATTTATACAAACGTTAAAAAAAGTGGATTTTGAAAAAGAAAAGCTAATTGGTTTTATAATTTTATATAGAATGCTGAAATATGTTCCAGCAGAACTTTTAGAAAATAGTTTTAAAGAAGTGAAGTATACAGAAGTGAAGGCTAAAACTGAAAAATATTTAGAAAAAAACTATACAAAAGAAAATATGGAAGATATATTTAAAACAGAAAATGAATTTTTTCTTTTAGACTACGCAATAGATAATAAATTGGAGTTCATGTTAGATTTAATGAGAAAAAAATATATAGGTAATATATATAACTATAATTTTTTAAACCTAATATTTGAAATAGGAAGCGATGAAGATAAAAATGAAATTTTTAAAGCTTTCACAGAAGATTTTAAAATTGAAGATAGAAAAAAAGAAGAGTATTCAGTGGAAACTAAGCCAGAATGGTCTCTAAATGAAGAATTTAAAAATGATGTTCCTCATAGTATTATTATTGCAAATTTACATAAAATAAAAGATGATGAGATAAATAAGTATATAGAGTATGGAATATTTGATTTTAATCCACAAATAAGACATACAGCATTAATTACTCTATTATCACTAGATAATTATAAAATTAATGCTAAAATGTTAAAGCAGGTAAAAAAGCTACTTGGAGAAACACCACATATAAGAAGAACAGCATTAGAAGTAATGAAAAAACATGGTAAAAAATTAACTAAAGATGAATACGAAGAAGTAATAAATAATTTAGGAGAAAAGATTCTTGAAGGAGAAAAAGAGGCTTTGGAGAATCTAGTTAATTAAAAAAATAATAAACTAAAGGAGTTAAAATGAAAAAGTTATTATTTATTATACTTATATTTATAAGTACAATTAGTTTTGCAAAAGAATTTACAGAAAAAGAGAAGGGGGAAATAGAAAAACAGTTATTAGTATTCCAAGATTCAATAGTTAATCAAAATCATAAAAAAATTAATAGTATGATAAAGTTTCCATTTCTTTATAATAATGAAAAAGTAGATACGATAGAGAGTGCTACTAGTGAACTTTTAGAAATAGAAAAAATCCCATTTAATTCTTTTAAAATAGGTGAAGAATATAAAACTGAAACTGGTTTAAAATGTATGGTAACTTATGAAAGTGAATTTAATGAAAATAATATTATTATAAAAGAAAATTATAATATTTCTGTTGTTTATCAAGCAACTCCAGAAATGGTAAAAGAGTATGCTAAAAAATCATGTGGAACTTCTTATAATAAGACAGTTTATAAATTTGAATTTAAAAATAAAAAATTGAAATTGACAGAAATAAGTCATTAAATTAATTTTTATATTTAAAAATTAATCATTAATAGAGAGCTTTAGAGGGCTCTCTATTATTTTTTATTTAAAACAAAGTATAATAATAGAAAAATAAAAGAATAAGAAAAGAAAATACTAAGAAGGCTTTGATATAATTTATCAAAGAAATAATTAGGAGGAAAAAATGAAAAAAATTGCAATTATGTTCTCTCTTTTGTTGATGCTTTCTATAAGTATAAATGCAGAAACATTTAATAATAGTACTGAGAAAAATACTAAAGTTAGTGCAGAAACGAATCAAGAACTAAACTTATCAGAAGGTCAAAAACAGCAAATAGTTAAAATTTATGAAAAATATTCAGCAGAGGTAAATGCTTTACAAGATAAAAATATTTCTGATAAACAAAAGCAAGATGCTTTTAATGATATAATGCTTAGAAGTAAGAATGAGATAGCTAAAATACTTACTCCTGAACAGATGAAAATGTTAAATAATCAAGCGTAAATTATCACATCCTTATAATTTAGTTTAAATTAAAAACTAAGTTATAGGGATTTTTTTTTTGTATTTTTTTAGATTCATTGATTTTAAAATCAAGAAAAATAATGAAATTATAGTAAAATTCACAATATAAATATATATTATTAATATCTAGAAGCTTGACACTAATAGAAAAATCTTGATATAATACGATATATTATTAATTAAAATAATAATAAAATCATCTCTTAAAATCTATTCCAAAAAAGTCATTCATTTCTAAAAAAGTAAAATTAATTTATATACATTAAAACTCACAATTTAAGTGTATATGACCATAATTAGTTTATTCGTAAATCAAAAATTAGAAATTAATTTATATTTTTAATTTAGAAACAAAAAATATAGGAGGGTATTAAATGAAATTTAAAGAAGTATTATTTTTTTCCTAGCGGTAAATACAGTGGGAACAGCATTATTAGATGCTGCTTCACCAGCATCTTACGATAAATTATATAATAATATCGTAAAAAATTTAGAAACGGACAAAACAAATGTCAACAATTATAAAATTATAGAAGACATACTCAATAAAAGAAATAAAGAATTAAAAGACTTATACTTGCAAAGTGATTATGTAGTAAAGCCAGAGTATTTAGAGTGGCAAGTGTTTTTCACTGGCTTTTATGAAGAAAAAGATCGTGGAGATAAAGATAATCATAAAAGTAATGGTAAAGAAGATAGTTTATTGGGAGAAATAGCACCTAAAAAGGCAAAAGTAGGCCCTACGGTTCCAGTAAAGTTTATAGATATTCAAGATAAAAATGTATCTGTTATACTTCCTAAAATACCAGATATTCCAGAGGTAAATTTAAATAAGCAGATATTAACTATTAATGCATTAAGCACTCCAACTCTTCCAGTTATATCAGTTCAAAATATAGATAATATAACAATTAATGATATAACTATTAATAAAGATATACAAGTAGCTCCAGTAAATATAGCTGTAAATACTAAGACTTTTGGAAATGTACAGCTTGTAAATCCAGAATTAGATAGAAATGGAAATGGTTATAGTTCAGGAGCATATGCTGCGAATATAGTAACAAATTTAGATTCTCGTGCAGCTTCTTACACTAAAGCAATAGAACCATCACATACACAAACAGGTCTTATACAAATTATAGGAACTTATGGGTCAAATGCAAACAATACAAATCAACCTGGTGCTGATTCTAATTCAGTGACTTATAGTTTTAATAATGGTACAAATTTGGATGTTAGAAAAGTTGGTACTAGAGGAATATTAGTGGAGTCTCATAGAGGAAATGGAGTAGGGATAGCTACAACAGGTGATCCAAATCATGTATTATATGCTAAGTTTGACGGGAATTTAACTGTTGATGTATCTTACACTAGTGGAGCAATAGATACAACTCTTGCTGTGGAAATAGAAGGTGGTTATAGTGCTTTAGCTAATTCATATTTTGAAAATGCTGGAACAATAAAGTCAATAGGTACTGGGAAAACAATTGGTATGGAATTTAAAAGTGGAAGTGCTTCATATTATGGAAATACAATAAAAGTAAGAAATGCAGGAACTATAGATTTATTAGGGAATCAAAGTGTAGGAATAGATTCACTAGATACACAGAATGGAACACCATTTAATATTACAATTGATAATGCAGGTCAAATTATTATGAGAGGCAATAATAGTTTTGGTATTGTTGTAACACAGGGGATTATGACAGGAAACGAAATAAAAAACTTTACTAATGTAACAGGAGCATTTACAAATGACTTTAAGCAAAGTGGAATTATAACTCTAAAAGGTAAGGATAGTTATGGAGTGGTAATTGGCGGAGGAGCTCAGCTAAATGCAAATGATTCTCTAAATACTGGAATAATAAATGTAGAAAATGGCGGAGCAACATCAGCAAATAAAGAAACATCTTCTGGAATATATTTGAATAAAAATTTATCTCTTGCAAATACTGGTGATATTAATGTAAGTGGAAATTACAGTAATGGAATAAGAGTAAATGCAGGGACAATGACAAATGCATATGCAGTTGGAAGAGCAATTAATGTATTAGGAACAGCAACAGAGTCGACAGCTATAGTAGCTCCTAATGCAAATTCTACAGGTATAAATTCTGGGACAATTAATATATCTTCAACAGGTGGTAAAAATATAGGTCTATATGGTACTGGTAGTGGAGCAGGTTATAGAATTCAAAATACAGGTGCTAATGCAAATGTCAACCTGAATATAACATCAGGTAGTGAGAACATAGGAGCTGCAATTATAGGAACAGGAGGCATGTTTTCAAATACTGGAAAAATAAACTTAACTGATACAAGTACAGCTGGAAAAAATATTGGGATATACTCTGATAGTGCATATGTAAATACATCAGGGGAAGTAAATTTAACTGCTAAAGGAAATGATGTAGGGATATATTTAAAAAATGCTTCAACAGGAGTTTTTGGAGGTAAGATATCATTAAATTCATCAGGGAATAATTATGATTTTGGTGTGTACTATGATGATACATTAGGAACTGCTCCAGATATAGCTTCAACTTTTGAATTAAGTGGTAAGTCAGCAGGAGTATTTTCCACTAATAAAGTTATAAATTTCAGTGGTGTAATAAACATGACAGATAGAGCCATGGCTTCAACTGATTCAGTAGGTTTATTATACGGTATTAAGTCAGGTTCACCAACAAATATAGTAACAAATAACGGAACTATAAATGCTAGAAAAGGTACAGGAATTTATGTATATAATGACTCAGCTTCATTAGCTAGAACAATAACAAATAATTCAGGTAAATCAATAAATGCAAGTGAAGGTGGAGTAGGAATAGCTGCTGAAACAAAGGGAACTTATGCAGCAGGACAAGAAATAACAATAAATAATTTAGGAACTATTTCCAATGTTTCAAATTCAGCATTACAAAGTAGTATAGGGATATATGCAAAAAATCAAGATGTAAAAGTAACAGGTTCTGGTACTCTGCATGTAGAATCTCCTAATAAAGAAAATGTTGGAATTTATGTAAATAAAGGGAAAGTTACATTTGAAAGTAATATATTATTAGGTGAAAATGGGATAGGAGCTTATTTAAACGGGGCTTCTTCAAACTCTATAGCTTCTACATTAGATATAGGAACAACAGCTTCAACAATAACACAAAATACTAATACTCAAGGAATTGGAGTAGTAGCAAAAGGAGAAAAAGCTTATGTAAATATACTTGGGAATGGTATTAACTTATCAGGATTTAATGCTTCAAATAAGGGATCATTAGGAGTATATTTAGAAAATGCAAACTTAGATAATACTTCAAATACAGGTATTAAAGTAGGGGACTATGGAACTGGTGCGTATTTAAGCTCAGTTGGCAATGGAAGAACTGTAAATTTAGGTAATATTACCACTGGAAATAATGGTTTAGGTTTATATTTAGAAAATCAAAACTATGTTGGTTCGTTGACAAAGATAACTACAGGAACAAATGGAGTAGGAGTATTTACTAAAAATGGAAATATAGATACTTCTATATTGAGTTCTAATAAATTCGATTTAGGAAGTGGAAGTGTAGGGTATTTCTTAGATAGTGGTATTTTAACTTCATCAGCTGCATCTAAAACAGATATTTTATTCGGAGATAATGTAACAGGTGTGACATTAACAAAAGCTTCAAGTATAGATGATACTAAAGTCGGAGAAATTAAAATAGGTGATAAAACAGTAAGTACAGTTCAACCAATAGCATTAGCAATAAAAGAAATAACTTCACCATTAACAGTTACAAATAAACTTATAAGTGGAGATGGAACAGTAGGTTTATACTATGAAGAAAGTGGTACAGGTAATAAACTAACATATAGCGGTTTGGGTAATACAAGTGTTGCTGATATACAAACAGGAAAAACAGGTGGTACGTATTCAGCAGTTGGTGTCTATGCACAGGGAAATGGAAACTTATTAGATATAAATAATGCTTATATAAAAGTAGATGGAGCTTCTGGTATAGGAATAGGTGTAGATGGAGGAATTATTAATGTAACAGGTGGTAAAATAGAGTTAACTGATGGTGGAGCATTATTTTTAATGAAAAATAATGGACAGGTAAATGTTTCTTCTACCACAGAGATAATAACACCTGATAGTGGTATAGAGCTATTTAGAATAATTTACTCAAATTATACAAATGCTGCTGGAACTACTTTAGAAATACCAAATGAAAGTATAGCAATTCATGGTGAAACTGGTACAATGATAAATGAGGGGATTATTAATTCTAAACTGATAAGTGGAGTAGAATCAAAAAATTCTATTGGAATGTATATAGAAAATACAAAAGCAACAGTACCTGGAATTTTAGATTCACCAAATACAGCGTCAGTAGGTATAAATAGAGGGAAGATACATCTGGGAAGTAAGGGGATAGGTGTATTTGGAGAACACTCATCGATATTAAATGATACCTTAGGAAATATAGAAATAGCTGATAACGGTGCAGGGTTATATGTGACAGTAGGATCAATTGCTGAGAATAAAGGACAAATTACTGTAAGTGATAAATCAGTCGGAATGTATACTTCTGATGGAAATGGAAGACCAACTTATGGCCTATCTTTGAATAATAAACTAATAAATTCAGGATTAATACAGTCCGCAGGATTAGAAACGATTGGTATTTATTCAAAAGGTATTGATATATTACAAAAATCAAATGTTATAAATAGTGGAACTATTACGCTAACTAATAATGCTGTTACAGGAATTTATGGAGACAGAACAAATATAGAAAATACAGGAGATATAACAGTAGGAAATGGTGCAGTATCTGGCTCAACTATAGATTATTCAATAGGAATATTATCAAAAGATTCTGATGTAAGTATGCAAGGTGGAAACTTAACTGTAGGAACAAATGGAATTGGGATTGCAGCATCAGGAGTAAATGAAAATGTCGAAATAAACATTACAGGGGGAACTTTAAGTGCTGGAGACTCATCAATATACACATATGTGAGAAGAGGATTAGGAGTTCCAGGATTAACTGCTAAACTAACAGATACATCTGGTGGGGTATATGATCTAAATAAACAAAATCAAATAGGTATATATACAGAAGAAGGAGAAGTAAATTCTAATAAAACAATAGAAGTAAGACAGGGAACTAATTCTGTGGGGTTATTTGCTAAAAATAATTCAAATTTAAATATGAATATATCAGGCCTTACAATAAATGGTGAGTCTGGAACTATTTCTATGATAGCTAAATCAGATATAAATTCTATAAAAAATATTAATTTAAATAATACAATTAATTTAAATGGAGATTCAGCAGTAGGGATAGTACAAGAAGAGGGAATAGTAGAGAATTATGGAAATATAAATGTATCAGGTAATTCAGCAGTAGGAATAGTTGCAAGGGATTTAGATGGTACACAAACTGGAATAATAAAAAACAACGGAAATATATCAGTTAATAATGAATTATCAATTGGTATATACGGTGTAACACAAGGAACTGGAAGATTAGAAATTAATAATACAGGATTTATTAATGTTGGAGCTGTGGCTTCTGATACAAATTCTGCAATAGGAATTTACGGTGAAGGTAATACTAAAATTAATAATACAGGAAATATCATTATAGGTGAGAATTCAGTGGGAATTTATGGTAATCAGATAGATGTAGATCACTCAGCTGGAACTTTAACTGTGGGGAAAAAAGCAGTTGGCTTATATGGAACTTCTGGAAATTTAACATTAACTAGTGGAAATATAGAAGTAGCAGAAGGTAATGCTGTGGGGATTTATAGTACAGCTGGAAATACAGTTAATACAGCTTCTTCAAGTATAATAAATGTAGGGGATACAACTGGTTCATTAAGTGGTTCTACAGTAGGTAGTTTTGGAATAGTTGGTAAAAATGGTGCAGTAGTAGTAAATGGAAGTACTATAAATGCAGGGTTAAGTTCGATTGGAATATATGGAGATAACTCGACTATTACTAATAATGGTATAATAACAAATGTTGGTGGAAATGCTAATGTATCAGATTCAAGAGTGTTAATCTATGGAACTAATTCACAAATAACTAATACTTCTAGTTTAAACGCAGGAGATATGGGAGTAGGAATCTATGCAGATAATAGTACAGCTGACAATAGCGGGCTTATTACAGCAGGAGATACTTATATAGATCCAAGTAATCCTTCGACTATGCAGTTTGCAGTAGGAATTTATGGATTAGGAAATGGGGTTATTAGAAACCAAGGTACAGGAATAATTCAAACAGGTAAAAATAGTATAGGTATGTATGCGTACACTCCTAATGCTAGTGTTATAAATGACGGTTTAATAACTTCATCATCAGATGAGGTAATAGGAATGTATATAGAAAATGGTGGAACACTTGGTGGAAAGCAAGAACTTATTAATAATGGTACAATTACTTTAAATGGTAATAGATCAGTAGGTATGTCTGGAATATTAAATGTAAAAGTTATTAATAATAATACAATAAATGTTACGGGTACTAATAGTGTAGGAATTTATGCAGATACTAATGTAGATGTAGAAAATAATGGAACAATAAATGCAATGGGAACATCAGGAATAGGTATATTAGCTAAAAGTGGTTCAAATATATTAAATACAGGAATAATAAATATAAACTTAACTGATGGTGGAAGAGCAATAGTAACTGATATTACTGATCCAAGTATAATGGCTCCAATTTCTTATTTAGGTTCAGGTCCATCGTATGATGCACCTACAATTACAAATGCTGGGATAATTATGGTAAATGAAAAATTTGAAGTACCAGAAGATGCTGTTATTCAAGTAAAAGTGGAACCTGGAAGTTTAAGAGTACCTACTGCAAGTGAAGTATCAGCTTTAGGACATGCAGATGAGGCTATAGACGGGAAATATCTGATATCTAATTCAGTTAATTTCCAAGCAAAAGAGTTTATATTAAGAAATGTAAAAGTTACTCCAGATTTTTCACAAGGGTCGAACTTAGATACATATAAACTAGAAGACGTATTTATACCATTAACTCCAGGTGGAGGGATAAATTATGGCGAATTTGATATAGCAAGTAAAGGGATATTATGGGAAGCTACACCAAGTGTAAATTCAAAAGGAAACTTAGATATCTGGATGAAGAGAAGAGAATTTTCACTATTTGCTAAAGATGAACCAACAAAAGAGTTTGCAGATGTATTAGATAAGAACTATGTGGATGCAACGGGGGATGCACTAAAATTATATGATAAATTTGATATGTTAGAAGATGAGCGATCATTACGAAATATAATGGGAAGTCTATCAGGAAATGTTTATGCTAACATAAATCAAAGAGAAGAAGATATGGCAAGAGTACTTGAAAACTCACTAAACTTATTACAAGATTCTACAAATAATACAAAAGAGAATGTAAAAATAAATATTATTGCTGGAAAAGGAAAAACAAATGAATATACTGATGGAGTAGTAGGTTATGATTATACTACAACAGGAGTATTAGCTTTAAGAGAAGTAGAGAGAACTTATAGACATACATTTGGGTATTCATTAGGTTACTTACATACAGGATTTGAATTTGATGATAATAATACTAGTGAAGAGTGGGTAGACACTATCCAAATAGGAGGACATAATAAATATACAGTAAATGGATGGAAGTTAAGAAACGATCTAACAGGAAGAATAAGTATGCATAATGTAGATAGAAATATAGATTGGCCTTCACCTGCTGGAAGAGCAGAAATGAATGGAACTTATGAAACTTATTCAATAACTTCTGATAATAGACTAGGAAAAGAATTGTCATTAGGTAAGAGTACAAGTATCACTCCATATGGAGGGTTTAGAATAATGTATGTAACAAGACCAACATTTGAAGAAGATGGACTAGAAAGAGTTCAAGTGGAAGGAAATGATGCATGGAGTGTAAAACCAAGAGCAGGTATTGAATTAAAAGCAGCTATGCCATTAGGAGTGAAATCAGCTTGGCAGTTAAAAGGAGCATTAGATTTATCTTATGAGTATGAGTTAGCTAATTTAAACGAACAAGAAAATGCAAGAGTAACAGTTTTCCAAGATGACTATTATAAGCTTGGAAAACCAGAAGAAGAAGAAGGAAGATTTAGAACAAAAGCAATATTCGGAGTAGAAATAGAAGATAGATATGGAATATTTATCAATGGGGAATATTCTATAGGTAATAAAAAGCAGGAAGATTATAGAGCTGGAGTAACATTGAAGGCGGTATTTTAAGAGAAATGGTGATTTGATTAATTTGAAAAGCAAAGGTTTTTTGCCTTGCTTTTTGTTTTAGGAAAGTTTTTTTTGGGGGGATGATTTTTCTTTATATAAACGTCTTAGATCCTCACGTCGCTTCGCTTCTCAGGATGACAGATTGTGGGGCTATAACTAAAATAGAATACTATTTAGAAAAGTAATTAAGTTATAAATTGTAACATTATAA
>JAGOZX010000152.1 GCA_018058425.1 Sebaldella sp. | reverse complement strand
GTTAAACCGTCAATTCCTGAAATAGGTCTAATAGGAGACTTCGGTTACATGCCAGATAAAACAGCTAAAGAGAATATCAAAGCATTCATCGAAGACGCAAAGGCGAAAGGAACATTAGAAGAAGTTCTTAAGTCTCCTCTATTATCATCACAGTCAATCATTACATTAGATACATTAAGCAATGATATCTCACTAAATGAATTGATTAAAATGGAAGAAGAGAAATTTATCAAAACAAGAACAGAGAACTTCATATTATACGCAATGGTATTAGGAACCACAGATTCAAGTGAAGATGGAAAGAAATTCCAGTCAGGTACTATTCCTACAGAAGACGAAGACGGCGGAAAAGCGTACGAAACAGCTAGAAAACTATTCCAATTCTTTAACGATGTAACTAAAGCAAGATTTAAAATCAAATACCCAGAGTTACAAGAGGGTACAGAACCTTATAAAGATCAGTTCAAGAAGTACAGAGAAAAGCAAATGCCTATCTCAAGCCCAAGTAAACAGGCTATCATATTTGCAACTGAGGCAGAAGTTCTTAATACGTATGCTTTAGTTAAAAATGAAAAATCTGGGGACTTCTACAAACTAGGGTATTATGACATCGGAGCTAGTGATACTAAGCTTAATAAAATAGCAAGTGCTAAAGTATTCCCAGGAGTAGATAGACATTTAGACTACCTACCATTACTATTCAAGTATAATACAGGTACAGATAAAAAAGTAGTTGGTCAGACATTTGGTATTGATGGATGGACTGCAGAAGGTGATAGAGCTCAAATATCTCAAGAAGATTTCTGGAAACTAACATCTAAAGTAACAAGCCCTAAGTCATACACTCAATGCTCTAAATTCCGTGAATACGATATGGATGCTGTAGTAACATTCTTAGCTAACTGGTTAGAAGCAAGACCTGACATTAAAAATAATCTTAAGACACTACTAACTAGTGAACAGTATGAGAAGCACGAAGAAGCTATGGCAATTTTAATGGGAGTAACTACTAAGAATGATATCAAAGATATTGTAAATGATATCACTGGTATGGGACAGCAAGCTTCACAGGCTCCACAAGAGAATACCCAACAGCCTACCCCACAACAACCTGCACCACAACAAGGCATTCCGGGTGGTATTCCGGGTGGTATTCCGGGTGGTATTCCGGGTGGAATTCCAGGAGCTCCTTCTCAGCAGTAGTATGAAATAATAAATAAAATAACAGATTAGAAAAAAATAAAATTAAATAGAACAGATTAAAAAGCATTTAAGTATGGTAATATAAAGTATAATCAAAACATATGATTCAAAAACAGGTAGTGGGCATCCACTACCTGTTTTTTATTTACACCAAAAATAAATAAATAGATATAAATAGTCAGCCACCATCTCACATAGATGATAATAATTTAAGTTATGTTGATTTATATTAAGTATAAATATAAAAAAGAAAGGTGATTTTATGCTAACGTGGGATGAAAATGAAAGTATGGTATTAAGTATCAAGAATTTAGTGGAGAACTTTATAAATTCCAAAGAGTATAATGATAAATTAGTGAGCATAGAATATGTATATTCTAAAGTAGAACTTACTGGAAGGGAAAACTTAACAGTACTGATAAATAACATAGTAACTAAAGAGAATAATTTTATATTCTTATCAGTAACAGATGATGGTGAACAAGTATTGCTCACTTTAGATTCTGGAGTTCAAGTAGTAGTAAATAATACTGAAACTTTTATGCACCATTTTAGAATTAATGTTAAAAATATGGAAAGATTATAAGGAGGACTATTAGATGTCAAAAATTAATAATTCAGAAGAATTAAATCTAGAAGAAGGTGTTGTGGGAATAGACCTAGGCACAACAAATAGTGTAATAGCTTATATGGATTCAAAAACTAAAAAACCCTCTTTAATAAAGAACAAAGATGATGAAGTGTTAACTAAATCATTTATATGGGTAAAAGAGGATAATGAGACAGGAAGTATAAGTTATAAAGTTGGATCAAAGGCAAAAGAAAAGGTTCTTGAAGATCCTGATAACGTAGTTTCCTCATATAAGCCACATATGGGAACTAAAAAAGTAATTAAGCATATAGGTGGGAAACCGTTTACAGCTACTCATTGTAGTATGTTAGCATTGAAATACATGAAAGAAAGTGCAATGGAAGCTTTAGATAGAGCAGTACCTAAAGTAGTAATCTCTGTACCAGCATATTTTGAGGAGAATCAAAAAACAGCAACTCTTATAGCTGCTAAACTTGCAGGAATTGACGTATTAGGTCTGGTAGCAGAGCCAACAGCAGCATCTTTCTATTATGCTACGCAGAATAATCTATCCTTACAGGATAAAATAGTATTAGTATTTGACATAGGCGGAGGTACGTTTGATGCATCTATAGTAAAATTAGACGGTGAAAAGTCTATGGTTTTAGGTCTTGATGGTAATCAATACCTAGGTGGAGATGACTTTGACCAAGCAATGGCTCATTGGGTTGAAGAAAAATTAGGAGTAAAGATACCTGACTCGGGCACAAGAGAGGTATTAATTCAGTTATGTGAGAAGGCAAAGAGAGATCTATCTGTAGAATTTAATGAGAATGGGGATTTAAACCCAACTGTAACTATAGACTTAGAGAAGTTTAATAGTAGATTATTAGAAAAAGGAATAGAACAGGGGAAAAAATCTATAAATATTAGCATGGAAGAATTCGAAAGTATAATCTCAGGTTTTGTAGATAGAACAAGGGAATGTGTAGAGAGAGTTCTGGAGAAATCTGGAATAGAGCAGGAAGATATTGATGAAGTAGTATTAGTAGGGGGTTCTAGTAGAGTACCACTCATAAGAAAAATGTTATCTGATTTCTTAGAGAACGATAAATTCGATATGGATTACTTCAATAAATATCTAGTAGATCCAGATCTAGCAGTAGGGTACGGTGCGGCTATATATGCTAAATTAATAATGGAAGGTAAGCAAGGTAATATAACAGATATTTGCCCTAAGAACCTAGGTATTGAGAATGATAGAGATGAATTATCAGTTATTATTAAAGGTGGTTCATCACTCCCAGCAACAGGTAAGAAAATGTTTACTACTACTAAAGATAATCAAGAAATTATAAGTGTAAACATTTATGAGGGTATCAATAAGAAAATAAGTGGTAACACTTTGCTAGGCAAAATAGATATACCTGTTCCTAAACATACTCAAGCAGGAGAATTTAGTATAATAGTAAGATTCTCTTTATCAAAAGATGGTATTTTAGGCGTAAAGGTAATAGGAGACAAGGTATATAAATTAGAAATAAACAGACAGGATGTACTTGACTCCATAGAACAAGAAGAAGGCTCAGACAAAACTAATCTAAATTGGGATAAGTAGGTGTATATTATGGCTTCTGAAAGATGTAAAAACTGCAGTAGATATATAGTAGATCAGATAGATGATTCAATACCCAAATATTACAAGGATATCCATATTAAAAACCGCTCAAGAAGTAAGAAAGTGTGTTTAGG
>JAGOZX010000151.1 GCA_018058425.1 Sebaldella sp. | reverse complement strand
TTGTCGTAAGCTGGAAAGTTCCTCCTGCATTTATTATTGTGTTATCATATATTTTGGAATCTGTATTTGACTTTCCTCCTGATATATTTGCTCCGCCTATTACATGGCTGTTTATTATATCATAACCTACACTGCCGCCTACTGAACTCGATTTTGTATCATTACTGTAAGTATTTTCCCCTGCCAGTGCTTCAAAACTTCTGGCATCTACTATAAAGTTTTCTCCTACATTTATTTTCTGATTTACAAGTTTTACATCCCCTTCAGACTCTATTATGAAATTCTTTCCTACATTTATTACTCCTGCCACTGATGTTGTTCCATTTGTATTTGATTCATAACTACTCTGGCTGAAATTTAGTGATGCTGATGCACTTACCAGTCCTTTAGCTGCGTCTCTTAGATTATCAGGTGATAAATTTCCATGTTGAAAAATATCTTTTGTTGCTGTATATCCGATTCCTTCATACCATGTTCTTAAATTACTGTTTAATCCTCCTACGTCTCTTAAATCCTGTACTCCATTCCCAAGTGTATTTATAGTCTGTGAACTATCTCCAAAACCATAATCTTTTACATTATCACTTACATTACTTATTGTGTTTGCCAACTGAGCCGGTGTAAATCCTACATTTACATTTACTCCTATTGTTGTACTCTTTGGAAGCTCTTACATTTGCATCATTTCCGGCTTCCAGTATTACATTATTTCCTATTAATGTACTTGCTGCTGCACTTTCCCTGTAGTCTATCTCATATCTGTAATAACTTGAAAATGTCCCCTTTTTCTCTTCCTTTTCCTCATGATACATTGTATTCTTGTCATTTAATATATTTATATCATTCACTGCTGATATCTGTACAGTCCCGTCTGATATTACAGTACTTCCTGTTACATTTACATCATTTCCAGCATTTTCCCTTGTCTCTGAAATTCAAAAGGCTTAAAACAGCTCTGTTGAAAAAGGAAAGGATAACATCAAAATGATATTATCCTCTCTATTACTTTTTATTTTATTCTTCAAATCCTATTTGTATCCATTGATCCACAAAATTCCAAAAATTTTTATTGTACATGGGCTCCTCATCACTAAACCAGATGGTAGCGTTTTCATTAAAACAGTTATTAGTATCTATTACCACATAACCACCTATTCCAGTTGTAAAAAAAGTAAAAGCTGAGTCTAAGTCAATTTGTAGTGGTTTTATCAAATTATCAATTATTTTCCATTCATATTTACTAAGGGCTTCTATTTTTTCAAGGGGTAATAATCCCATAGAGATATTCGCATAATAATAGAATCCATTATGAAGATTTTTATAAAAATCTTTTATTGATGCTGGAATTTTATACCATTGTTTTTCTAACTTATAATTATTAAATTCAGTTTGTGGAAATTTCCCCTCATAATAGAGTATCACTCCATCTTCTTGTTTTATACTATACAATAACGAAAATTCATTATCAGTTTTAATTATTTCCACTTTAACAAGATTATCCTCAAAATAAGCTATTACATTATTCAATTTTTTGCCAATTTGTTGCTTCCAAAAATATAAAATATTCTTTGTTATTGTATTTTCATCATTTGAGGTGAAAAAATGCTTCCACAATTCCGGTAATGTATTCAATCCTTTATTCAAAAATTCATTATAATCAACTAAAGTTATCGTTTTTCTATATTTTCGTAAATATGTTAACTTTTCCATATACTTACCTCTTTTATTTATTTTTATTTAAATCATCTATTTGTTTTTGTAATCTACGAGCTACCTCATTTTCTATTATTGACATTTCCTTACGAAATTCTGGATCTACTTCGATGTTACCTTTTTTATATAATAACCATTCTGCATATTTTTTCTCTGCTTTTGAAGTATTTGCAACTTTAGTTAATCCCATAAAATTATCTGTATTAGTAAGAACTGTTATTCTCTCTTCATAAGTCAATCTTTCAAAGCCATCCATTGTTGTTATAAGATCCATTGAGACAATATGATCTGCTTCTAATCTCTTAGTTATTGTCAATCCTAATGCAGGATCTGGTGTTCCTATCAATTCATCAATATTTCTATTAACTAGATCTCGTTCTGTTTTAGTTGGTGTTTTTGCCCGCAACATTTTATATTCTTCATCAGTAATCAATCTTTTGTTTTGAAACCTAGGATCTACTCCTTGGCTTTCACCATCAAATACCTCATTTTTTAATTGTTGTCTACCTAAATACGATTCTATTCCACTTAACCAAACAAGTCCTGCAAATTTCATAGCCTTTTCATAGTCTTTATCATTATATGCTTTTATTCCATCATAAAGATCTTTTGCAGCTTCTGGAATCATTAATCCTCCACCAATAAGAGTATAAACTCCTCCTATTGGTAACATACTTTCACCATACTCAGACAAGTAACTTAACATTCCATTATACGTTTCTTCAGTTACAGTAAAATCTGTTCCAAAATCAGCACCTTTACTCCAGTAATCTGTATCTCTATATTGTTCATATAATTCAGTTCCAGCTTTACGTTCGTCAAAAAGTTTTGCGTTCTCTCTGGCTATTGCTTCTTTCAGATCTTTATCAATTGTTTTATCTAACTCTCCAGGTTCAAAATTATTCTCTGAAAGAAGATCGTAATATTTATTCGCCATTTCTTTATCATATTTAGAAATTGCATTTAATTTAGTCAAAGTTTGAGCCAAATCTAAAGGTAATCCTGCACCTATTGGTATAGAGGATTTTTTCTCTTCTATTGGAACACTTTGCTTTTTATCATGGTCAAATCTATAATTAGGACATTGTAAAGGATGGCTACAAAAATCTAACTTTCCTTCATCAATTGATGAATATTCCTTATTTCCTGATTCTAATGTACTACTTCCATTTAATATATTATCATAAAAACTATTTCCACTTCCATCCAAAGGCTTTCTTCCTATTGATGTAAAGAGTTCTTCCTGTATGTTTCCTTTTCCTGCTTGTTCTTCTGTCTTATCATAAACATAAGGATTACTTGGATTGTAATGATTTAATTCTGCTCCCAGTGCATTATATACCTGCTCCATATCTGATACATCTACTTCTCTTACATTAATATACACCTCTATTTTCCCATCTTGCCTCACAAATGCTGCCATTTCATCACTTTTTGGCTGATCTGTAAAATTGATCACTATATCTACATTATCGTCTATTCCATAATTTGATTTAACTGCATTTGCCATATCTGTTGCAAGCTTTTTAGAATTTTCTGCTTTTAGTTCATCTGGGAGATCTTTTAATTCCTTGTACTGTTTATTCATTTCCTGATACTTTATTAAATTTGCATCTGTATCTCTTAATGTCCCTACTAAGTTATCAAGAAAATTACTTCCCTCATTCTCTGATGTTACCTGTATAGCCCTGATTATATCCCCAGGAAGCTGTACCAATCCATTCAGATCCCTTATTACCTGATTTCTTGTCGTCTCATTCAGTAAATCTGTATGAAGTACTGTATCTATCTGGTCTACTACTTCATCTTTCGTCACTACCTGAGCTTTATTAATATCTGTATTTAT
>JAGOZX010000097.1 GCA_018058425.1 Sebaldella sp. | reverse complement strand
GTATACTAGAATAGAAAATGTTTTAAACCTAATTTTTCAAATGAAAAAAATTAAGAATTTTAAAAAGTTTAAGAATTGAAGCAAATAAATTAAATTTATTTTTACATTTGATAACATAAAATATAAAAATTGATTTTTGATTTATATATATATTCACGTAAAATATGGAACATATGAACTTTATTTATATTAAATTAAAATAGAAAAACCATAAATTTTATGATATAATCTATTGAAAAACGTTAGTGCAAAAAAACTCTAGGAGAAATAGATGGAAAATAGAAGTTATGAAGTTTTAGAATTTCATAAGGTTATTAATAAAATGATAGATTTATCTAAGCTTGAAGTGACAAGAGAAAAGTTTCTTGACTTAGATATTATGAAAAATAAAGGGGACTTGGATAAAGAGCTCTCATTACTAATAGAATTTATAGATTTTTATAAATATGATGACGGATTGGAATTAGCCGCTCTTTCTGATATGGAAAAGTATTTAAAGTCTGTGGACTTAATTGGAGCATATTTAGAACCTGAAAATTTACTTGAATTAAAGAAAAATCTTACAACTTTTAGAATATCAAAGAGCAGAGCTAAAAATGTAAAAGACAAGTATAATTTAATATGGACATTTTTTTCTAATACAGAAGACTTAAAAGATCTTGAAGATTTTATTTCAGAAATAATAGATGATGAGGGAAATGTAAAAGATACAGCATCTTTAGGTCTAAGAGATTTAAGGAGACAAAAAGGAAATCTGAGTTCTACTATAAAAGAAAAATTTGATGAATTAATGAATAATAAGGATTTACAAAAGGCAGTACAAGAAAAAATTATTACAAAAAGAAATGAACGTTATGTAATTCCAATAAAAACAGATTTTAAATCTTTAGTAAAAGGAATAGAACATGATAGGTCATCTACAGGAAGTACTGTATATATAGAACCTTTAAATATAGTATCTTTAAATAATAAGCTAAGAGAGTACGAGGCGAAAGAAAGAGAAGAAATAAGAAAAGTACTTATTCGTATAACAGAACTTATTAGAGGGAAAAAAAATGAAATAATTCTTGTGAAATATATTCTTGAAAGACTTGATTTTATCAATGCAAAGGTTCTTTACTCTATAGCAAATGATTGTAAGGTTCCAAAAATAGTAAATAGAGAATACTTGAAATTAGTAGTAGCAAGACATCCTTTAATAGCTCGTGATAAAATGGTTCCAATAAATTTTCAGTTAGGCGATGCTGAAAATATAATGCTGATCACAGGGCCAAATACTGGTGGAAAAACTGTTACTCTAAAAATAGCAGGGCTTTTAACTCTAATGGCATTATCAGGAATTCCTATACCAGCTGATGAAAAAACAGAAATTGGCTTTTTTAATGATGTACTTGCAGATATAGGGGATGAACAGAGTATAGAGCAGAATTTATCATCATTTTCGGCACATATAAAAAATATAAAAGAAATTCTTGAATCTTCTACTAGAAAATCTTTGATTTTAATAGATGAATTGGGGAGTGGTACAGACCCAATAGAAGGTTCAGCTTTTGCTATGTCAATCATAGATTATTTAAATCAAAAAAACATAAAGTCAATAATAACAACGCATTATAGTGAAGTAAAAGCACATGCTTTTAATACTGTTGGAACAAAAAGTGCTTCTATGGAGTTTAATGTGGAGACTTTACAGCCTACATATAGATTATTAGAAGGAATACCAGGAGAAAGTAATGCACTTATAATAGCTAGAAAATATGGAATTACAGAAGAGATTATTGAAAATGCAAAATCGTATATAAGTGAAGAAAATCAAAAAGTAGAAAAAATGCTTGTATCTATTAAGGAAAAAACAGATGAAGTAGAAAAATTAAAAATAGAACTGGAAATTTCAAAAGATGAATTAGAGGCTAAGAGGAAACAGTATGAAGAAAATATAATTAGATTAGAAAATGAGAAAAATCAAATAGTTAAGGAAGCCTATGATGAGGCAGATAAATACTTAAAAGAGGTTCAGTCAAAAGCTAAAAACTTAGTGGATAAAATAAGCCAGGATGAAATGAAAAAAGAGGAAGCTAAAGATACACAGAGAAGTCTTAATATGCTGAGAGAATCCTTTAAAATAGAAAAAGATCAAAATGTAAAGAAGAAAGTAAAATCAACTGAGAAAATGGATGTCGCACTTGGTGATGAAGTATATATAAAATCATTGAATCAAAATGGAAAAATTTTGAGAATAATAGAAGAAAGTAATAGTGTCCAAGTGCAATCAGGAATATTAAAATTAGTACTAAATATTGATGATGTAAAAAAAGTAGAAAAAAAGCAAAAAAGAAAATTAAGTAATTTTGCATCATTAAACTCAACAAAGGTAAAAGGTGAAGTTGACCTTAGGGGAATGACTGTAGATGAAGGAATGGCTGAGTTAGAATTATACTTAGATAAAGCAATGTTAACAGGTTATTCAGAGGTATTTATTATTCACGGAAAAGGAACGATGATATTAAGAAAAAAAATACAAGAGTATTTGAAGAAATCAAAATATATAGCAGAATTTAGAGATGCAAATCAGAATGAAGGAGGACTTGGCTGTACAGTGGCTAAGCTAAAATAAATGAAATATTATTTTATTGTTCCAGCAGCAGGACTTGGGAAAAGAATGGGACTTGATATTCCTAAGCAGTATTATAAAATAAGAAAAAAACCAATCTTCATAAGAACGTTAGAAGTAATAGATAGATGTGATTCTGTGGATGGAATATATGTGGCAGTTAACAAAGAAGATGTCTCTCTTGTGGAAGATTATATTGAAGATTTCAACATAAAAAAAGTAAAGAAAATAATAATAGGTGGTTCTGAAAGACAATACTCTATATATAATGCACTTTGTGAGATAGAAGATGAGGCAATTATAGCAGTACAAGATGGAGTAAGGCCTAATATTAAGGATGATTACATAATTGAGCCTTACAAAATTTTAATGGAAGATAAAAATTTAGATGGTGTAGTAGTGGGAACTTCTTTAAAGGATACTGTTAAAATAATTGATAAAGACGGATTTATAATTGATACTCCTAAAAGAAGTACACTATTTGCAGCGCATACACCACAGATTTTTAAGAGTACAGTTTTGAAAAAGGCATATAAAAAGGCAATGGATGATAATTTTTTAGGAACAGATGATTCTTCATTAGTAGAGAGAATTGGTGGGAAAATTAAAATATTTGAAGGTTTGTCAGATAATATAAAGATTACAACTAAAGAAGATTTAAAGTTTTTTGAGTAGGCGGTGGTAATAATTGAAGTTTTATAATACTTTAACTAATAAACTGGAGGAATTTATACCAGTAGAAGAAAAAAAAGTAAAAATGTATGTTTGTGGACCTACAGTTTATAACTATATTCATATAGGGAATGCAAGGCCAATAGTTGTTTTTGACATTTTGGCAAGATATTTCAAATATAAAGGGTATAAAGTAGAGTATGTGCAGAATTTCACTGACATAGATGATAAGATGATAACAAAGGCAAATGATGAAGGTAAGTCAGTTAACGAAATAGCTGCTAGATATATAGATGCTTTTTTAGAGGATATAAAAAAGCTAAATGTATTAGAAGATGTAATTAGGCCAAAAGCCACAGATTATATCACTGAGATGATAATTACGATAGAGTCTCTTATTGATAAAGGATTTGCCTATGTGTTAGACGGAGATGTACTTTTTGATGTGACTAGATATAAAGAATATGGTGAGTTATCAAATCAAAAAATAGATCAACTTGAGATAGGTTCTAGAATAGAGGCAAATGTAAATAAAAAGAATCCATTAGACTTTGTTTTATGGAAAAATAAAAAAGAGGGAGAACCTTCTTGGAAAGCTCCATGGGGTGAAGGTCGTCCAGGATGGCATATAGAATGTACAGCAATGAGTCATAAGTATTTTGGTGAAACGTTTGATATACATGGTGGAGGGCAAGATTTGATTTTTCCACACCATGAAAATGAAATTGCACAGGCAAAATGTGCTTATGGAGGAAATTTTGCAAACTATTGGCTTCATAATGGTTATATTCAAATAGATGGAGAGAAAATGTCTAAATCAAAAGGGAATTTTTTCTTACTAAGAGATATACTAAAAGAATTTGACGGCAGTGTTGTGAGATGGTTTTTAGCAAGTACACATTATAGAAAGCCTATTAATTTTTCTAAAGAGGACTTACAGTCTGCAGAGACAGCTTTAGAAAAAATAAAAGGAACAATATTAAGAGCAGAAAATTTTATAATTGAAAATAATGAAAAATATGATAAAATATTAGATGAGAGTATAAATGTATTTGTAGAGAAATTTGATAAAGCATTAGAAGATGACTTAAATACATCGTTAGCTACATCTTTAATACATGAGCATCTGAAAGATTTAAATAAATTTATTGATAATTATGGAAAATCTGCTATAATAGAGAAGTCGTTAAATGCAGTAAATGACAGATTAGTAAATGTATTTGGAATTAATTTAAAAAAGGAAGATATAGGAAACTTAACTTCAAATTTGTTAGATTTATTTATTTATATAAGAAAAGAAGCTAGAACTGAAAAGAATTTTAAGCTATCGGATTTAGTAAGAGATAAGCTTTCAGAACTAGGTGTGGAATTAAAAGATAATAAAGATGGTAGTACAAGTTATACAATAAAATTAAAAAAGGAGTAAGGATAAGTATGGGATTTTTTTCTAGGATATTTAATTTTTTTAGAATAAAGAAAAGTTTAGCAATCGATTTAGGAACAGCAAATACTTTAATTTATGATAAACAGAAAAAGAGAATAGTTTTGAATGAGCCATCAGTTGTAGCTCAGGATAGAAAAACAAAAAAAGTAATAGCAGTAGGAAAAGAAGCTAGAGAAATGTTAGGGAAAACTCCTGATAGTATAATAGCTGTTAAGCCTTTAAAAGATGGAGTAATAGCAGATTTTGACGTAACAAAAGAAATGTTAAGATTATTTTTACATAAAATTTATGGTAAATCACCATTTAAGCCGGAAGTTATGATATGCGTACCATTAGAAGTAACTTCAGTTGAGAAAAAAGCTCTATTTGATTCGATAACAGGAGCTAAAAAGGTATATATAATCGAAGAGGGAAGAGCCGCAGTATTAGGGTCAGGTGTAAACATTTCAGCTCCAGAAGGAAACATGGTTATAGATATAGGTGGAGGATCGACTGATATAGCTATATTATCGTTAGATGAAATAGTAGTAAGTAAGTCTCTTAGAATAGCAAGTAACACTTTTGATGATGATATTGTTAAATATGTTAAAAAGAAATATAGTCTTCTTATTGGAGAAAGAACTGCTGAAAAAATCAAAAAAGAACTTGGAACTGCAGTTCCACTTGAAGTAGAAGAAGTAATAGATATTAAAGGAAGAGATCTAATAACAGGTCTTCCAAAAACTGTTAAGTTATCTTCAAATGAAATTTATGAAGCAATAAGAGATTCATTATATGAAATCATAAATAATACAAAAGAAGTTCTAGAAAAATGTCCACCAGAATTAGTAGTAGATATACTAGATAATGGAATAGTTATGACAGGTGGAGGATCATTAGTAAGAAACTTTACTAATCTAATGGAAGAAGAAACAAAAATAACAGTATTTTTAGCAGAAAAACCATTAGAATCAGTTGTTTTAGGTGGAGGAATGGCATTCGATAATAAAAACTTATTAAGAACGTTACAAATGAAGGAAAATACTTAAAATGGGTATAGAAAATTTAAAAGACAGATTTTTAATTGATAGACTAATAAATGAAGCAGCTAAAAACAAAGAGAGTGCAAGTTACCTTTTTTATGGAGATAAAAGGGTAAACTTGCTCTTTTATGCTTTAGAGTTTTCAAAAATTTTTTTATGTGAAGAAATTGAAAATGATTATTGCGACATATGTCCAGTCTGTAAGAGCATAGATAACTTTTCCTATCCAGATATAGAGATATTAAATAAAGACAACACAGGAGTGAAAATAGAGGATATTAGAGATATAATTTATAGAGCTGCAGAGTCTCCATATAAGTCTAAGAAAAAAGTATATATTTTGAATGGATTAGAAAAATTAAGAAAAGAATCTGCCAATGCATTATTAAAAACAATTGAAGAACCACCGAAAAATCTTTATTTTATCCTACTAACTACAAGTCTAAATATTATTCCTACAATAAAATCAAGAGTAATGAAATTTTATATAAAACCTTTAGACTTTGATAGCCTAGAAGTAGAAAAAAAGGTATATGACTTTTTTGATGGTAATATTGATGATATAAAGTTATGGAAAAATAATCCTAGAAGTACTGATTATGAAAAGATTGAATTAGAGATGATTTTTAAAAATATAGAAATATATTATACTTTTAAGGAGTTTTCGGATTTACTATTACGTGTACAAAATGAAAAAGTATTTAGCGAAAAAAAGGAATTCATGAATAAAGCTGATTTTAAAATGTTAAAAGATAATCTAAAAGATCTTCAAGTTATTCATGAAGATAAAGAAGGCCTTTTTGATGTGGAAAAATTGAAAAATAATGAAACATTTAGTAATGAAATAGAAGGTATAAAAAAATACTCTGAAAATATATACTTAGAGTTAAAGATGAACTATATTTTCAGTATTAATGCACTTGGTAAAAATTATAAGTATTATAGAAATTCTGAAAAAATAGAAGTTACATCAAAAATATTTGAGATTTTTAGTAGTAATAAAAAAGATATAAAAGATTTTTTTAATAAGTTGATTTTAATTAGAAAAAATAAAATAAAAAATCTAAATAAAATAGTAGAAATAAAAAATAGCATTGATAATAATGTAAGTTTAAAAGCTATTGTATCCAATTTTTTTATGTTTTATGAATAGGAAGTGATATTAAATGATAAAAGGAAAACAATTTTATATAGGTTTATCTATATTTGTTATTATTTTTATTATAGTAATTTCGATTTTTAATTCCAAAGATGAGGAAGTTAGTGGAGATAAATTAATTTATAAAAATAATGTGATTTATACATTAGATGATCAGAAATATAGTGGTAAAATTACAGAATCATTGGGCCTCAAAGCTAAAATAAATGAAGTACAAATTGCTAAAGGATATATAAAAGTGAAGAATGGCTTATTAAATGGAAGATTTTCTTTTATTTCTTCCAGTGAAAATTGGTCAGGAGAAGCTGTAAAAGGAAAAGCTAAAAATGGAAAAATAAATAAAATTGAAATTATAACAAAAGGCGGAAAGCCTATAAAATTAAGTAGAAAAGATGAAATTGAAAAGTTTTTTTTAGAAAAATTTAAAAACTCAGAAAACCCTGAAAGTGCTTTGTTAACTGCCCTAGGAGTTAGTGAAGAAAATTGATAATCAGGAAAAGTCTTATAAACAGACAATTTATAAAAATAAATACTTGCAAAAATCACAAAATTAAGCTATAATAATTGGGTATTATGGAAAAGGTCGCTTAGCTCAGTTGGGAGAGCACCTGCCTTACAAGCAGGGGGTCACTGGTTCGAGCCCAGTAGCGACCACCATTTAATTTATGGGGGCGTAGCTCAGTTGGTTAGAGCGCTGGCCTGTCACGCCAGAGGTCGCGGGTTCGAGTCCCGTCGCTCCCGCCATATTATGCCCAGATAGCTCAGTCGGTAGAGCAAGGGACTGAAAATCCCTGTGTCCGTGGTTCGATTCCGCGTCTGGGCACCACTTAAATAAAACTTGGCGACGTGGTCGAGGGGTTTAGGCGGAGGTCTGCAAAACCTTTCACACCGGTTCGAATCCGGTCGTCGCCTCCAAGTATTTTGATAATAGCCTAGAAGCTATTTTTTTTATTTTATGGAGAAATTTGAATATTTGAATAAATGTAACAGTTTTATATAAACTTTATTTTAGTAATTTTCAATAATAAAAAAACACACTAGAAGAAAACTTCTTAAAGGTGTGTTTTTTATTTGAAAATATATCTTTATAGACATTCAATTTCATCTCTTTTGGAAAATGAACAGCCACAAAATTGCTGTCTATATAAATCATATTCTTTACTTAATTCTAAAGATCTTTTAAATCCATTATTTTTCTTGAAATCAGAATATAAAAATTTAACTCCATACTTTTTGCTTAGGTTTTCACCAATAATATTGATTCTATCAGCTCTTTTATGTGGACTTATAGTTAAAACTGAACCAAAATATTCATAGCCTTCGATCTTGGCTTTTTGAGCAGTTTTATTTAGTCTCATGTGGTAGCATAAAGAACATCGTCCTTCTCCTTCTTTACTTTTTTCATAACCATTTATAGCAGAAAAAAATTCTGAAGGATTGTATTCTTCTGCAATAATATTAATCTTTCCTTTATAGATATCTTTGGTAAAGATTTTTAATTCCTCAAATCTTTTTTCATACTCTTCTCTTGGATGAATATTTTGGTTATAAAAATATATAGTTATGTCAAAATACTCAGCTAAGTATTCTAGAACATAAGAACTACAGGGAGCACAACAGCTATGTAGTAAAAGCTTAGCTTTTTTACCAGCTAAGCTTTTTAAAATTTCTTTCATTTTTTCATTATAATTTGTTTTATTCATAATTTTACCTCAAATCTACATTCTGTCAACAGTTTTTATACCTAATAAGTCTAGACCCATTTTTAGAATATAAGCACTTTTATCAGATAGAGTGATTCTAGAATTCATAATATCTTTATTATCTTCTTTTAAAATAGACTTAGAATTATAAAAAGTATTAAAAGCTCTAGCTGTTTCAAATAAATAATCTGCTATCAGATTTGGTCTGTAAGATTCAGCAGCTTTTACTACAATGTTAGGAAAATCTAGTAGGATAAGAGCTAAGTCTCTTTCTATATCAGATTCCAATATGATCTTAGAATCTTTATTATAATCTATATTTTCTTCTTTAAGTTTTCTGAAAATAGACTTTATTCGAGCATAAGTATATTGTAGATAGGGACCAGTATTACCTTCAAAACTAAGTACTTTTTCCCATTCAAATATTATGGGAGAAGTTCTATTTTGACTTAAATCAAAATATTTTATGGCTCCTATTCCCACAACTTCTGAAATTAATTCTTTTTCTTCCACAGGAATACTAGGGTTTTTCTCTTCCACAGTCTCTCTAACCTTTTGTCTAGCTTCGTCTAAAAGATCATTTAACTTTATGATATTACCTTTTCTTGAAGAAAATATTCCATCTTTAAATCTCATGATTCCAAACCAAACATGAACCTTATCATAATCAAATCCCTCACCTAATATTTCAGAGATTTTAAATACTTGTCTAAAATGATCCTGTTGTCTTTCATCAGTTATAATAATAACTTTATCTGCGTGAAGAACTTCTTTTCTATATTTTATAGTAGCTAAGTCAGAAGTAGAGTATAGAAAACTTCCATCTTTTTTTTGAACAATACATGGATGTAAGTTAGTATCTTCATCAAAGAATACAACTAAGGCTTCTTGATCTTCAGTAACTATATTTTTAACAGTAAGCTCATTTATAATGTCGGTCATCATATTATTATAAAAAGATTCTCCATTATAAAGGTCAAATGTGATATCCAGTCTTTTGTATATCTTGTCATATTCTTTTAAAGAAATATCAATAAATTCATGCCATAACTTACTATTTCTTTCATCACCAACTTGTAGTTTTCTTAACTCTTCCCGAGCTATATTTTCTAGTTCAGGATCTTTTTCTGATTCTACAGAAAACTTTACATATATTCTTTCAAGTTCTTCAATTGGATCTTTTTCATAACTTTCTCTATCAAGCCATTTATCATAGCCTACAATTAGTTTTCCAAATTGTGTACCCCAATCTCCAATGTGATTATCTGCGATTGTTTTATATCCAATAAAATTCAGAATTCTTTTAACTGAGTCACCAATAATAGTACTTCTAAGATGTCCAATATGCATTCTTTTAGCAATATTTGGTGAAGAATAATCAATAACAATGTTTTTATTAGTATCTAAAAATGAAAAGTTATAATTCTCTTTTCCAATTTTGTTAAATTCAGAATCTATAAATTCCTTTTTCAAAAAAATATTTATAAACCCTGGTCCAGCTATTTCAAGTTTTTCAATAATATCATTTTTAGCAAAATTATCTATTAAATTTTGAGCGATTTCTCTAGGATTTTTTCCTAATGATTTAGAGTTAACCATAGCAAAATTAGTGGAAAAATCACCAAATCCTTTTTTATTTGAACTTTGAATTTCAATATTAGAGTCAATATTAAAAATACTTTTTACGTTTTGCTGAAATAAACTTTCTAATTGTTTATTAATAAGTTCCATAATTCACCCCGATGTTATATAATATAAGTAATTATATCAAAATATACTTATAAAATAAAGTTTTTACATAAATTTATTATAAAAAGGGGGAAAAATGAGATTTGATAGGGAATTTTTTTTAAGGGACGCGTTAGTAGTTGGACCTGAAATATTGGGAAACTTTTTGATAAGAAAAATAGGGGACAAAATAATAAAAACAAAAATAGTAGAGGTAGAAGCATATATGGGGCCAGAAGATCGTGCTTCACATGCTTATGAAAATAAAAGAACAAGTAGAACTGAACCAATGTTTTCTTTAGGTGGAAATTCATATGTGTACTTGATTTATGGAATGTATAATTGCATGAACATTGTATGTCAGGAAGAAGGTAGGCCAGAAGCACTGTTAATAAGAGGAGTGGAACCACTGAATGAATTTGATTTGTTGTCAAAAAACCGTAATTTAATAAAAAATACTCATAACTTAACTAATGGTCCTGGTAAATTATGCTCAGCCTTACAAATAGACAGAGAATTTTCTGGTTATGATCTTATTAATGGGGAAGAGTTATATTTAGAGAAAAACGAAGATAAAGAGGAATTTGAGATTATTTATAGCAAAAGAATAGGAATAGATTATGCTGGAGAGTATGCGGAAAAATTATGGAGATTTTATATTAAAGATAATAAATTTATCAGTAAAAAATAAAAATTCACATTATGTAAATAATGCGAAATATATAGATATTATACAAATAAATAATGACGATGTCAACAGTCTTTTTATGTGTAATTAATAATTATTTTTTAATAATTACATTTTTTATGATAAGTTCTTTATTATTTGGCTAATTTTCAATTATTTGATTCGCATTATTTACATTACGCGAACTATTGTAGTTTTTTTATGGGCATGAGGGAGAAAAGTTTAACTAAGGGGGGCATCCGAAATGGGGGAGGATGTATAAGGTTAAATGAAGAAACTCATGGGTAATGGGAGGGTATTATAAAAAAATTATAAATTAGAAGAGCTGTCTTTGAAAAATAAAACAAGACAGTTCTTCTTCTTTTTTTAAAACTTGAATTGTCAAATTAAGTGCACCACTTTAATAAACAAACTATAAATATGATTGTAGTATTTCTAGTGGTGTATTGTAATTTAAGCACTTTCTTGGTCTTGTATTTAATTCTAATAATACTT
>JAGOZX010000003.1 GCA_018058425.1 Sebaldella sp. | reverse complement strand
CAGTTATTCAGTTTACAAATTATGGTATATAGTATTTTTGTAAACCAAAAATACATTTTTTCCTTATTAAAAAATACTTAAAACAATATTTTATACGTCATTATATTCATTTATTTACTCAATAATGCTCCAAAGTAAACATAACCCAACAATCTGTCATCCTGAGAAGCGTAGCGACGTGAGGATCTAAACCGTTTAAAACTATACAGAATACAAAAAAAGCAAGAACTGCCTTAATAAAATAAAACAATCCTTACTCCCAAAATCAAACTTCCTCTAATTATAATACCTGAACTACCTTCCCATTTCTAAAAACCATATCACGACTATTACCAGCTATTTCATTTTCTGGTATAGCATTCTCAATTCTCTTAACATCACTTTCACTCAAATTAACATCTAAAGATTTCACTGAATTCTGAAGTGAAGCCATACGTGTAGAACCAATCAACGATATGATATCCTCTCCTTTAGATAACAACCATGCAAAGGCAAGCTGCGCTAATGTGATATCCTTCTCCACAGTAATTTTTTTTAATGCATCCACAAGAGAAAGATTTTTCTCTATATTTCTTTATAATACAGAGGAATCATAGTATTATTTATATGTTCCTTATCTTTAGTCCAAGTACCATTAAGTAAACCATGAGCCAATGCTCCAAATGCTACCACACCTATTCCTAATTCTCTTGCTATAGGCAATATCTCTTTTTCAATATTACGATTAAAAAGAGAGTATTCTAACTCTATTAAGCTTATAGGATAAAAAAACTGCCTCAAAGAATATCCTTGAAGCAGTCCTCTTAAAATTTTATTATTGTACTACTTTTTTCTTAAGTACTCCTAATAACAATGCTGTGATAATTGAACCTATTAACACTGCTAAAATATAAATGAAAACATGATTCGATAAAAACATAACTACAATCCCACCATGTGGTGCAGGTACTGATATATTAAAGAACATTGATATTCCACCTGCTATTGCCGCTCCTATTACTGAAGCTGGTATTACTCTAATTGGATCTCCTGCTGCAAATGGTATTGCTCCTTCTGTAATAAACGATAATCCCATTATATAGTTTGATTTCCCAGCTTCTCTCTCTTCTGTATTAAATTTATTTTTAAAGAATGTCGTAGCTATTGCTATTCCTAATGGTGGAACCATCCCTCCAGCCATTACTGCTGCCATTATAGGCGTTCCATACTCTCCACCTGCTGCTGCTAATGTTCCTGTAGCAAATACATAAGCTGCTTTATTTACTGGTCCACCCATATCCACTGCCATCATTCCACCTAATATTAATCCTAACATTACTCTACTAGTGCCACCCATTGTTTGAAGCCAGTTAATAAGGCTTTCATTTACAAACTTAACTGGAGGATTTAATATTATTATCATAAGAAGCCCTGTTATGAGTACTGTTAATAATGGATATAATAAAATTGCTTTTATACCATTTAAACTTTTCGGCAGACCTTTTAAGAGACTCATTACAGCCTTTGTTACATAACCTGCTAAAAATCCTGCTAATATTGCACCTAAGAAACCTGATCCTCCTGAAACTGCTAATGCTCCACCTACAAAACCTGCTGTTAATGCTGGTCTTTCACCAATACTATATGCTATATAAGCCCCTAATATTGGTATAAATAAACCAAATGCAGCTCCACCAATCTGCATAAATAACTGTGCTAAATATGTAGTACTTCCTAGCGCTGATTTACCATCTGGACCTATAATTCCTTTTACTCCTGCTAATCTATCAAATAAAAATGCTAGTGCTATTAATATTCCTCCACTTACTACAAATGGCAGCATAAATGAAACACCTGTCATTAAATGTTTATATATTCCTGTTTTTTCTTTAGTTCCTTTTGAATCTCCTGTTGAACTTTGCCCTGATCCTGCGAAAATAGGTACATCTCCTGATTCTACCTTTTCTATAAGACCCTTTGCATTACGAATTGCATCTTTAGTCCCTGTTTGTAAAACCTTTTTTCCACTAAATCTATCTGTTTCTATTCCTCTGTCAATTGCAAGTATAACTCCCTTTGCTTTTTCTATATCTTCTGAAGTAAGTCTATTTTTCACCCCATCTGTTCCATTTGTCTCTACTTTTATAGTTACTCCCATTTCTTTTGCTGCTTTTTTCAATGCTTCTTCTGCCATATAAGTATGGGCAATCCCAGTTGGACATGCTGTAGCTGCAATTATAAATCCTTCTTTATTATTATCAACTACTCCACTTTCCTCTACTTTTTCATTTTCTTTTTTATTTATTAAGTCTAAAATTTCCTCTTTAGTTTCTAACTCTAATAAGGCATTTCTAAAATCTGTATCTAACAATAACTGTGTTAATCTTGCCAGAGTTTCTATATGAGCATTATTTGCATTTTCTGGTGCTGCTATCATAAAAAATATAGTTGATGGCTCTCCATCTAATGATTCATAATCAATTCCTGCTTTTGATCTACCAAATGATAAAGCTGGTTTTTTCACATATTTTGTTTTAGCATGAGGAATAGCAATTCCTTCTTCTAAAGCAGTTGAACTTAACCCTTCTCTTTTTTTTATTTCCCCTATAAATCCATCAAGGTTATCAACAATACCAGTTTCTAAAAATGTAACAGCAATTTCTTTTATAACATCACCTTTAGATGTCGATTTTAAATCTAAATTCATTCTATCTTTGGTCAATAATTCTGTAATTCTCATTTCATTCACCATCCTTTTTTATTTTTATTTCATTGTATAATTTATCTATCAAATCTTTTTCACCTAAACCATAAGAATATGCTGTAGCTGAGCCAGCTGCAACAGCCAGCTTAAATGCTTCCTCTGGGAGTTTCCCCAGCTCAAATCCAGCAACAAATCCAGCAACCATAGAATCTCCAGCGCCTACTGAATTAATTAATGTACCTTTTGGAACTTCCGCTGTATAAGCTCCATTACTATTTATATATAATGCCCCTTTTCCACCCATTGAAACTATAATATTTTTTATATTTTTATCTAAAAAATATTTACACTTTTCTATTACTTTAGCTGTAGTATCTAAATCCATTTCAAACATTTCTTCTAATTCCTTTATATTAGGCTTTATCAAAAAATTATTATGGATATTTTCATCTAGTAAATTACCTCTAGTATCTAAAACTATTTTTACATTCTCAGGTACTTTTTTTGATATTTCTTTATATATATCTTTTGTTAATGAATCTGGAATACTTCCTGATAATATTAATGTATCTCCATCTTTTAAATTCATTAATTTTTTTACTAATTCATCTTTTTTAAAATCAGGTATCTTCGGAGATAAGCCTGCAATTTCTGTTTCTTTATTATTATTATTTATTTTTACATTTATTCTTGTTATGCCATCTAATGAGACAAAATCAGTATCTATATTTTGAGTTTCCAAATCTTTTTTTATAAAGTCTCCTATGAATCCACCAGTAAATCCTAATGCCTTAGAAGATAAATCTAAGTTTGCTAAAACTTTTGATACATTTATTCCTTTTCCACCTGCTCGAATATTTATTTCTTTTGATAAATTTAAATCTCCTTCACTAAAATTATCTAAATAAACATCATAATCTAATGCCGGATTAAGCGTAAGTGTGTATATCATTTTTCTTCCTCCTCAATAGTATAATTTTTATAAACCTCATCTTTTAATTCACTTGTTATTATTTTACACTTTTTTATATCAGCAAACTTAACACTTGATAACTCATTAAATTTCTTTTGATCAGCTAAAATATATGCTTTATTTGATATTTCTATTACTTTTTCTTTTAAAAGTGCCTCATTAACATCAGGAGTCATAAATCCATATTCTATGCTCACACCATTTACTCCTATAAATGACTTATCAAATCTATATTTTTCTATGTTTTTTAATGCTTCTATTCCAGCTACAGCCTTTGTAACGGGCTTAACTTCTCCACCGACAATTATTGTCTTTATATTATTTAACAGGAGCTTATCTAGATGCATTAATCCGTTTGTAACTACAGATATATTTTTATCTTTTAAATAGTCAATCATATAATAAGTTGTTGTTCCAGCATCCAAGTATATAAAATCACCTTTTTTTACTAATTTAGCTGCCTTTTTTGCTATTTTTTTCTTTTCCTCTATATTTTCTTCAAATTTTTCTGCCACTTCTAATTCGAAATTTATTCTTTTTTTCGATACTATTCCACCATTTACTTTATTTAGTAAGTCTTTCTTACTTAATTTTTCAACATCTCTTCTAATTGTAGCAATTGAAACATTTAAAAAATTTTCTATATTTTCATATGATAATTTTCCTGTTTCTTCTAGTTTTTTTAATATCATCTCATGTCTTTCGATTTCTAACATAACTATCACCTATATAAATATACCACATTTTTTTCAAAAGTCAATCATTTTAAATCAAAAAAAATCATTTTATTTCATTTTGGATCATTTTTTATAGATAAATGATTTTTTTGATAAAATATCATAAAAATTAAATGGAGTTTTTGCTGATGTTTATGTTCTATTAAGGTATAATGATAAAAAAAATTTAGAAATGTGCTTATAAAATATATTATAATTATTATTTTATGCTATAATACCAAATGTTCGTATAAATTAAAATAATAAAAAAAGGGAGATTATTTATGAAAAAATTAATTATTATCATGCTTATTATGTGTTGTACCCTGCTTACCGCAAAGAAAAAAAGCCCAACTTATTCAAATGTAAATGATATCAAAACTTTTTCTTTTTACTCAGGTAAAAGTATTGGAAACGATTCTTTAATAGCAGTCAATTCAAAGAAAAATCAGTATTACGTTAATATTGATAAGTTAAAAACTAACATGGATATATATACTACAGAACAAATTATTGTAGGTTCTAATAGGCTTATAGAAATTAGTAAAGATAAAAATTACAACATTAAAGCTGTTATTACTATGAAGGCAGCCACTACAATACCTAATATTCAAGAAAAAAACTTTGATGTAGTTAATCTTGATGATTCTCTTATAAAAGCTATGGAAGAAAAGGCTACAGAAAATGAAAAAATATTTAAGGAAACTCCAAAAGAGGATATTTCATTTATAAATATTATTTTACCTTAAAGATTATTATGTTATAAATAAAGGGGTTGTATCTTTTCAGATGCAACCCCTTTAATTATAAAAATACATATTTTAAAATCTTCTATAGCCCTCTAAATTAATAACAATACCCTTTCCCTATTTTTTCAACATAACATCCATCCTTATCTATTCTTCCTTTATGCAATGTTATATTGAACATAATTTCATTTACCAAAATAAAATTTCTCTTCACGAATATCTGTCTTTTAGTATTGCTATATTTATAGTGCTTCTTTATATATTCCCATTACCTCCTCTAAAGTTATCTCTATAGGATTTGTTGGTGCACATGCATCTTTTAACGCATTTTCGGCCATTACTTTAAAGTCCTCTTCTTTTACTCCTAATTCTCGTAATCCACTTGGTATCCCAACATTTTTTGAAAGTCTTTTTATTGCAGATATAGCTTTTTCATTTGCTTCTTCTGTTGTTAATCCATCTACATTTTCTCCTAAAGCCCTTGCTACTTCTCTTAATCTATCCCCAGTGGCTTTTGAATTAAACTTCTCTACATGTGGTAATAAAATAGCATTACATACTCCATGTGGTAAATCGTAAAACCCACCTAACTGATGTGCCATAGAATGTACATAACCAAGCCCTGCATTACTAAAAGCCATTCCTGCCATATAAGATGCATAGGCCATTTTTGATCTTGCCTCTATGTTCTTTCCATCTTTTACTGCGTCTTCCAGCGACTCTCCTACTAATTTTATTGCTTCTAAAGCTAGAACATTTGTAAGTTCATAAGCTCCATTAGATAAATATGCTTCCACAGCATGAGTTAATGTGTCCATTCCTGTTGCTGCAGTTAGAGAAGCAGGCTTATTTATCATTAATTCAGGATCACTTACTGCTATTGTTGCTAAACAGTTTTTATCTACCATTACCATTTTTATATGTTTTTCTTCATTTGTAATAACATAAAATATAGTTACTTCGCTGGCTGTTCCAGCTGTTGTATTTATAGCTATTATTGGTACAGATTTCTTTTTTGATATATTTACTCCTTCATAATCTTTTATTTCACCGCCATTTGCAGCAAGTATCCCTATTGCCTTACCTGCATCTTGTGGTGAACCTCCTCCTATTGATATTATGAAATCACACTTATTTTCTTGATACACTTTTAAACCATCATGTATATTCTTCATTGTTGGATTAGGTCTTACATCATCTACTATTTTATACTTTATTCCACTTTTATCTAAAACATCAGTTACTTTTTTTACCACGCCAATTTCATTTAGTATTTTATCTGTTACTATCAATGCTTTTTCTAAACCTAGATCTTTTATATCTTCTCCTATTTCTTTTACACAGCCAGGTCCTATTAATGTGGATGCAGGCCAATAAATTCTTCTACTTACATTCATACATAATACCTCCTAATAATTAATTCTTTATTTGTTTAATTACACTAATATGTATTATAGCTCGATAATAAAATTTGTCAATTTTTAAATTTAATATTAAATATATATTCTTTTTTAGAATTTAAACATATTTTTTATACTAATATTAAATAATAAAGATACCTAAACACATTAAAAAGCCAGACCTAAAATCTGACTTTTTTCATAATATCCGCTATATTGCTCCTTTAAATTAATGACAATGCCTCTCCCCTGTTTTTTTCTCAACATGACAACCATTCTTATCTGTTCTTCCTCCATGTGAAAATGACATTGAAGATAATATTAATAAAAGTACAGTTACCAAAATAAAATTTCTTTTCACAGATATCCACCTTTCAGTACCATTTATAGTGCTTCTTTAAATATTCCTATTGTTTCTTCTAAAGTCACTTCTATAGGATTTCCTGGTGCACATGCATCTTTTAATGCATTTTCTGCCATTACTCTAAAATCCTCTTCTTTTACTCCTAATTCTCCCAATCCACTTGGTATTCCAACATTTTTTGAAAGTCTTTTTATTGCAGATATAGCTTTTTCATTTGCTTCTTCTGTTGTTAATCCATCTACATTTTCTCCTAAAGCTCTTGCTACTTCTCTTAATTTATCCCCAGTCGCTTTCGAATTAAATTTTTCCACATGTGGTAGTAAAATAGCATTACACACTCCATGTGGTAAGTCATAAAATCCACCTAATTGATGTGCCATAGAATGTACATAACCAAGCCCTGCATTATTAAAAGACATCCCAGCTATATAAGAAGCGTATGCCATTTTTGATCTTGCTTCTATATTCTTTCCATCTTTTACTGCATCTTCTAATGACTCTCCTACTAATTTTATTGCTTCTAAAGCCAGTACATCTGTAAGCTCATAAGCTCCTTTAGCCACATATGCTTCCACTGCGTGAGTTAATACATCCATTCCTGTTGCAGCAGTTAAAGCAGCAGGTTTATTTATCATTAATTCAGGATCACTTACTGCTATTGTTGCCAAACAGTTTTTATCTACCATTACCATTTTTATATGTGTATCCTCATTTGTAACAACATAATTTATAGTTACTTCACTAGCTGTTCCAGCCGTTGTATTTATAGCAATTATTGGTACAGATTTCTTTTTTGATACATTTACTCCCTCATAATCTTTTATTTCACCGCCATTTGTAGCCAATATTCCTATTGCCTTACCTGCATCTTGCGGTGAACCTCCCCCTATTGATATTATGAAATCACATTTATTTTCTTGGTATACTTTTAAACCATCATGCATATTTTTCATTGTTGGGTTTGGTCTTATATCATCTACTATTTTATACTTTATTCCACTTTCATCTAAAACGTCTGTTACTTTTTTCACCACACCAATTTCAATTAATACTTTATCTGTTACTACCAATGCTTTTTCTAAACCAAGATCTTTTATATCCCCTCCAATTTCTTTTACACAACCAGGCCCTATTAACGTAACTGCAGGCCAATAAATCCTTCTACTTACATTCATGCATAATACCTCCTACAAAATTTGTGAATACTATATCTATGTGATTTATATCTCAAGTATAATCTTAAAAATTAATTTTTACCTATTATTATGTATTATAGCCCAATAATAAAAATTGTCAATTTTTAAAAATTAATACTTACTATATATTCTTTTTCCAAATTTAAAAATATTTCTTCTTCTATTAGCTTAATTCTTCTATATTTTCAAAACTCCTTTACAAGGTGTTACTCCAAAAGTTTTAGCTAAATCAAATAATTCCTTATCAGTAATCTCTTGTTTTCTTCCACCCATTGAAATTACTTTCACTAATATTTCAGCTGATTTTTCTGCTGTATCTATTAGACCAAAAGCCTCATCTAAAGTAGCTCCTGTTCCAAATATTCCATGAAACGGCCATATTACTAAATTATAATCTTTCATTAGCTTCATTGTTTCTCTTCCTATCTCCAATGTACCAGGTACTATCCAAGGCATTACCCCTATTCCCTCTGGAAAGACTACCAAGCACTCTGTACTCATTTTCCAAAGCTCTTTTGAAAATGTTTCTGTATTTAAATCTAAAACAAAAGTTAACGCAATTAGATTTGTCGCATGATTATGCATAATTACCCTGCACTTATCTCCCATTAATTCTTTTTTTATAGAGTGTGCCGATAAATGTGTAGGAAGCTCACTTGTTGGATTTGCTCCATCAGTATAGCCCCAGACTTTTTTATATTTTCTACCACTTTCATCTATTTTTATGATTCCCAAAGTATCTTCTGGGTCTAATATTACATTTCTAAAAAACTTCCCAGAACCAGTAACTAGAAAGTATTCATTGGCAAGATTAGTTATATCAAAGCCTAATTCCACGTATTCAGCATCTGGATACTTATCTTCCACATATTCTTTTACATCTTCATCTTTAATTCTATAGCTTACATTGCCACCATTTCTTTCATCCCAGCCTTTTAGCCACATATCATTTATAACTTTAATCATATCCTTCATAAAACTTGCTTCAAATATATTTTTTTTCATATTTCCTCTCTTTCATAAACTTTTATTAATGTGCTTTTATAATATAATAACTATAAGTATTTTATTTCTCTTTCTAAGTTTATATAAAAAAATCCTGCTTCATTTCAAATAAAAAACTTCCTTTAACTCAACTGAACTTGGACTGTTATCAGGATTTGTTTCCATAATATCTTTCATAAAATTCCACCATTTTTTACATTCCTCAGTTTCAGCAACTTTATCCCATAATTCTTGATTCTCTATTTCTACATATGCAAATAAATCGCTAGATTTCTCATCTAAAAATATTGAATAATTGTGTGAACCATGATCTTTTAAAACTTCTACTAAAGAAGTCCAAATTTCATCATGCCTTTTCTTATATTCATTATGACTTTCATCATAGACTTTCATCTTAAAAGCTTTTCTTATCATTTTTTCTTCCTTTCTAATTCACTATTTCTATATAAAAATCCTAAAATCCACCCTTTTGAGAAACTTGCTTTATTCTACTCTAAAAAAATAACTCCTGAACCATTATAAAAGTAAAGCATACCTCCAAATCTGTCATTCTGAGGAGCAAAGCGACGTGAGAATCTAGAACGACACTTATATTTTATATTAAGTCCCTCTTCCCTCAATCATTTCAAAGAAAGAGAAACATATATTTTTGGAAGTAAATATCAAACTAACTTAATAAACATTTTTCCATTCTGCAATATTTTTATTGTCAAATTTAAAAGGATCTCCTAACATTGCCTCTGTTCCGTCACCTGACTTTATTATTGTTTTTTCTCCTAAAGTTCCAGCTTTAAATACATCCCCTTCTTTTCCAGTTATTTCTCCTGTTACTAAAGCATTTGCAGCATACCCTGTTAAATAACCTACATCTACTGGATTCCATAAATACATCCACTTACAAACACCTGATTCTATATACTCTCCCATTTCACTTGGAAGCCCTAAACCTGTAAGCTGTATTTTATCTTTTAAATCTTTATCAGTAATAACTTTTCCTGCAGCTGCTATTGCAACTGTTGTAGGTGCTATAATCCCTTTTAAATTAGGATAAGACTTTATTAATGCTTCTGTTTCAGAAACACTCTTATCTCTTAAATCATCACCATAAGCCACTTTTACCAGCTTAATATCTTTATACTTTGGATTTTCCAATTCTTTCTTCATCCATTCAATCCATAAATTTTGATTAGCAGCCTGTGATGTAGCACTTAATATCGCTATATCTCCTTTTCCATCAATCATATCTGATATACCTTCTATTAAAACACGTCCAATTCTTTCTGAATCTGCTTGATTTACATGAAGCATACGGCTTTTAGAATTTACGCTTGAGTCAAATGATAATACTTTTATTCCTCTGCCCATTGCTTTTTCTAATACTGGCTGTAATGCATCAGGATCATTTCCTGCTATTGCAATAGCATCCACTTTTTGTGAAATTAGTTCCTCTATCATTTGTATCTGTGCTTCAGCTGTGGGTTGGTCTGGTGCTTTTACTATTACTTCCCCACCTGTTTCCTCTATTGCTTTTTTAAATCCCTCAATCTCTTTTTCATTATAAGGATTCCCAGTATTTTTTACGACTATTGCAAATTTCTTTTTCCCGCTCTTTTTATTACCTCCGTCAGCTGTATTTTCACTTTTTTTCCCACAACCAACTAAAAAGATCATGGCTAACACTATTAATATTATCTTTTTCATTATTTACCTCCTAGAATATATTTAATAATTCTTTTATTACTTCTATGTTTTTTTCTTTTTCCATGTATTCAGTTTTAAATTAGGAACCATAACAGCAAATATTAGTAATAAACCTGTGATTATTATTAATATCTGTGATGTAACATTTGCGAGTCCTAATCCATAACGTAAAAAGCCAATTATAAATATAGAAATCACAGCACCTATCATTCTTCCCTTTCCACCAGCAGTACTTATACCGCCTAATACTACCATTGCAATTACTTCCAGCTCATACCCACTTGCTATATTAGGTCTTGTGCTTCCCATTTTTGAAGTAAGAAATATTGCAGAAACTGCTGCCATAAGCCCGCCCAAAGCAAAAATAAGAACTTTTATTTTATTAACTTTTATTCCTGAAAACTCACTTGCTGTTACATTATTTCCCATTGCATAAACTCTTCTGCCAAATACCGTTTTATGTAAAATTATGCCAAACATTAGAGCAAATACTAAAAATACTATTAGTATAAAAGGAATTTCCCCTATTTTTCCCCATCCTAAATAACTAAACCACTTTGGAAAATTTCCAACTGACTGATCTTGTAAAATCGTATATGCAAATCCTCTAAAAATAATCATTGTAGAGAGTGTTAATATAGTTGAAGACAGTTCCTTGAATCTTGTTACTAGAAGTCCATTTATCATTCCACAAGCAGTCCCTGTAAGTAAACATGCTATAATTGCTGCTGGCATTGGAACTCCTTTACTAAATAATACTCCCATTACAACAGATGATAAAGCTAGAGTAGAACCTACAGAAATATCTATTTCACCTAATACTATTATGTACACCATAGGAAGTACCATAAAAGATTTATCCAGGAAACTCATAGTAGCATCAAGTAAGTTATTCATGTCTAAATAATATTCTGTTATAGAAGCATTATAAATATTTAGAATTATAAATATCAATACTAACATCCATTCCCATTGGAAAAAAAACTTTTTAAAATCATATTTTTTTCTAACATTACCAATTACCATGGCTTCTCTAGTTTCCATATCTTATATTTTCCTCCTCATAAGATTACTTTTATCCACACTTCTTTTTACCAGTGTATTAGTAAGAACTGCTATTAATATTATTAAACCTTGTATCGCCTGTTGCCAGAATGGCGAAACATTAATAAGAGGCAGCGCATTATTTAAAATACCTAATAGCAAAGAACCTAATAAAATCCCAGAAATATTTCCAGTACCTCCTGAACTACTTACACCACCTAACACACATGCAGCTATAACACTAAGCTCGTATCCTGATGCAGTGTCTCCTTGAGCTGATGCAAATTTCGAAACCCATAAAACACCTGCAAGTCCTGCTAAACCTCCCATTATTGTATAAACCAACCAAAGAATCTTTTGATTATTTATTCCGCTGACTTTTGCCGAATCTGGATTACTTCCTACAGCATAAATCTGCCTTCCTACCCTCGTATATTTTGTAAAGTAGTAAAAAAATATATAAATCACAATTGCTATTATAATTAAAGTATTTACATTTAAGAATGAACTTGTTGCTATACTTTTAAAGTTTTTGGGCATCTGATGTGCACTAACCCATTTCCCATCACTAACAATATAAGTTAATCCTCTATAGACATTCATCATCCCAAGAGATGCAATTATAGGAAGAATTTTAGCTTTAGAAACCAAAACTCCAAGTACTCCTCCACAAATTACACCAATAAACATCCCTAATAAAATAACTAAAACAGGATTTAAGTTTGGATTAGCTCCCACAGTTAGTGCTGAAACCATTCCTGATAATGCAATAGTTGCACCTATTGATAAATCTATACCTCTAGTTATTATTACCATCATCATTCCTATTGCTAGTATACTTAAAATAGTTGTATTTTTTATTAGATCATCTATATTCTCTAATGTTAAGAATTTGGGATTACGAATCTGAACCAAGATAGAAATAACTATTACAAAGATTAATAAACCTAGTTCCCTAAACCTACCTATGTCTTTCATATTTAAAAAACTCTGCTTTTTTACATTTAAACTCAAAGATTCTTCATTCATATTTTCACCTCCGCTAATTAGCATTTGAAACTAATACTGGTTCAATTTTTGTAGACATTGCCATTTCTAAAATTGCTTCCTGTGTAGCCTCTGATTTATTGAAAACCTTTGTCACTTTTCCTTCTCTCATGACCAATACCCTGTCACTCATTCCTAAAATTTCTGGCATCTCAGATGAAATCATAATTATTCCATAGCCTTGGTCGGCTAAAGTATTCATAATTTCATAAATTGCAGACTTAGCTCCCACATCTACGCCCTTTGTAGGTTCATCTAAAATTATTACTTTTAAATCCATAGTCAATAATTTAGCTACTACAACCTTTTGCTGATTACCTCCCGATAAAGAGCTTACTAATTCATTTATACTTGTAGATTTTATATTTAATTTATTTGATAAAACATTTGCCACCTTATCTTCTTCGCCTTTTTCTATAAACCCATTTTTAGAAAATTTATCTATTGCTGCTAGAGTTATATTTCTTCCAATGCTCCATTCTAAAACTAACCCTTCTTTCTGCCTGTCTTCTGGCAAATAGCCAATTCCAAGCTTTATAGCATCTAAGACGTCATTTATCTTAATATTATTACCATCTAAAAATATTTCTCCTTTATCTAGCTTTGTAATACCAAATAATGCTTGAAAAACTTCTGTTCTGCCAGCTCCTACTAAGCCAGTAATCCCTAATATTTCTCCTTTCCTTACATAAAAGTCAATATTATCAAAATATCCTATTCTGCTCAAACCCTTTGCAGAAAGAACTTCTTCGCCAATTCTTGCCTTTTTTTCTGGAAATAATTGTGTTATTTCTCTTCCAACCATAGCTACTATTAAGTCTTCATTTGATATCTCATCTATATTCCATGTCCCTATATACTTAGAATCTCTCAATACTGTTACCCTGCTTGCGAGCCTGTACATATCTTCAAAACGATGTGAAATAAATATAATAGAAACACCACTATCTCTTAATTTTTCAGTTATTTTATAAAGTTCTTCGCTTTCTCTCTTTGTTAAAGCTGCGGTAGGCTCATCCATTATTATAATTTTGGCTTCTGTGGATAAGGCCTTGGCTATTTCGACAATTTGTTGCTGTGCCACACTAAGAGCTCCCATTCTTGTTTTAGAATCAAAATCAGCACTTAGTTCTTTCAAAAGCTCATCAGCTTTTAGATGCATCTCTTTCCAACATATTTTCTTTGTAATTTTAGTTACTTTCTCATGACCTATAAATATATTTTCTGTTACACTTAAATCAGGATAACATGTCCCATGCTGATAAATTGCAGCAATCCCTAATTTCTGAGCATCCTTAGGTCCCTTTATCTGAACCCTTTCACCATTAAAAAATATTTCTCCATACTCAGGAATATTAACTCCTGTTATAACTTTTATAAAAGTGGATTTCCCAGCTCCATTTTCTCCCATTAAAGCATGTATTTCTCCTGGTCTAAGTTGAAAACTAACATCATTTAGTGCCTTTACTCCTGGAAATATTTTCGTTATATTTGTTAACTCAAGTATATATTCTGACATTCTTCCTCCCTTTTAAGGAAATATTTTTTACTTTCTTTTAATTAACTCATTTTTTTCATAGTCTTTCACTATTTCAAGCCACTCTTCTCCAGCTGGTATATTATTTTTTATACAATAATAATCCCACACTGCACCAGATGGATATGTCTTATACTCTTCTAATAAAGCCAATCTGCTTGTAAAATCTCTATTTAATTCTAATTTTTTTAACTCTTCTGTTGGTTCTAAAAGTGCTGTCATAAGAGCTTTTCTTGTATTTCTCACCCCTATTACCCATGCAGCTATTCTATTTATACTTGCATCAAAAAAATCAATTCCTATATGCACTCTTTTTTCAAAACCATACCTAATAATTTGATTTGCTATAGCTTGTAACTCATCATCTAAAATAACAACATGGTCACTGTCCCATTTTACCGGTCTGCTTACATGCAGTAAAATTTGATCTAGAAATAATAAAACAGATGGTATCTTATCTGAAATTACTTCTGTTGGATGAAAGTGTCCCGCATCTAAACAAAGCAGTGTTTTATTTTCTATTGCATAACCCATATAAAATTCATGTGAACCCACCGTGTAAGATTCTAAGCCTAATCCAAATACTTTTGATTCCACAGCATCTAAATTATATTTAGGATCTATTTTTTCTTTTAAAATTTCATCAAGTGAATCTTTTAGCCTCTTTCTAGGCATTAGTCTATCTACTGGAATATCCTTATATCCATCGGGGATCCATATATTAGTTACACATGGGACACCCAACTCTTTTCCAAAGTATTCACCAATTTTTCTAGCTGCTTTACAGTGTTCTATCCAGTACTTTCTTATCTTTTCATCTTTATGAGAAAGTGTAGCTTCCTCAGCTAATGGATGAGAAAACAATGTTGGGTTAAAGTCTAATCCAATTCCCATTTTTTTTGCCCACTCTACCCAATTTTTAAAATGTTCTGGTTTTATTTTATCTCTCTCCACTTTTTCATTTCCAAACTCTCCATATATTGCATGTAAATTTAGCTTATGCTTTCCAGGAACAAGTTTAAAAACCATCTCTAAATCTTCTCTTAATTCCTCTGGATTTCTAGATTTTCCGGGATAATTTCCTGTAGCTTGTATTCCACCAGTTAAAACTCCATCTGGATTTTCAAATCCCTGTACATCATCTCCCTGCCAACAATGAACAGAAATTGGAATTTCATTTAACTTTTCTAGGACTTTTTCAGTATCAATTCCTATTTTCTTATATTGTTCCTTAGCCAATTCATAACTTTTTATTACCTGATTTTTATCCCTTTGCATTATTACCTCCTGTTTTTTTATAATTCCCTATTAAATCAAGGGAAATAAAATTTTATTCTGCCAAAACCTTCTATAATAATTCTAAAAAAATCTTATATAAATCTTCTAAACTCTCCTTTGGAAAATACTCCTTTAATTCAGAAGAGTCTCTAATTATCTTCCTTCCTTCCTCTAGATCCCTTACATCCCCCATTGCAATTGCCTGAACAATTATATTTCCTAACACTGTAGCTTCCACAGGCCCTGAAACAACTCTTTTATTCACAGCATTAGCAGTTAATTGATTTAAATACTCATTTTGTGAGCCTCCACCTATTATATGAATAACTTCAATATTTAAATTTGTCAGCTCAAAAATTTCATCTAATGTTTTTCTATAAAGAAGTGCCAAACTGTAAAAAATAATTTTTCCATACTGCCCAATATTTTCTGGTAATTTTTGATTTGTTTTTTTACAATAATTATATATTTCATCTTTCATACTCTTAGGATTTAAAAAAGCCTCACAATTTGGATTAATTAATGAATTAAAGTTTTTTTCTCCTTTTGCTAATTCTACAATTTCTGAAAATGTATACTTATCATCAAATTCTTTTTTTACTCTCTGAATTAGCCAAAGTCCCATTATATTCTTTAAAAGTCTAGATTTCCCTTCTACTACACTTGCCTCATTTGTAAAGTTTAACTCATAAGACTTTTCACAAACGCTATATTCAGACTCTACTCCCATTAAAGACCAAGTTCCAGAGCTTATATAAGCAGCAGTATCTTCACCAGAACAAGGTATTGCTGCTATTGCCGATGCTGTATCGTGTGTTCCCGGAAGTATTACTTCTAATTTTTCTATATTTAGTTTCCTTCCTATCTCCTCTTTTATACTTCCCAAAATATAACCTGGTTTTTTTAACTTCGCTCCCTTCATAATGTTTATATCTAATTTTTCTAATATCTCTTTATCCCAGTCAATGGTTTTATAATTTAACATTTGAGTTGTTGATGCATTTGTTATTTCATTCACCTTTTTTCCAGTTAATAAAAAATTTAAGTAATCAGGTATCATTAAAAAGTTTTTTGCTTTTTCCAAGTTTTCATTATTTTCTAACTTCATTGAATATAACTGATAAAGAGTATTAAATTCCATAAATTGAATTCCTGTTTTTTCATATACTATTTTTTTATCCATTATCTCAAAAAATTTCTTCATTATATTTAAAGTTCTAGGGTCTCTATATGATACAGCCCTGCCTAATACTTCATCATCTTTATCAAGTAGAACAAAATCTACTCCCCATGTGTCTATTCCTATACTTGATGCCTTCTTATTTTTTTTAAAATATATTTCTAAACCATTTATAATTGAGTTATAGAGTTTTTCTATATCCCAAAAAAAATTATCATTTTCATTCTTTAAATAATTATCAAATCTATGTATTTCTTCTAAATAAATTTTTCCATTTTTTAATTCGGATTCAAATACTCTTCCGCTGGATGCTCCTATATCCACAGCAAGATACTTTGACACTTTACCCCTCCTCTCTTACTATTCATATATTTTAAGTTTATAAAATAACATAGTTCATTTCCATTAGTTCTGCTACTTTCTGAAATAATGAGGCATTATGACCTGTTGATATAGCACAGTGATGCGTTGGAGCTTCTTTAAACCATTCTTCCATATACTCATCTGGATGTTTTTTAAATTTTACATGAGTCTGTGTATTACCAATTTTCATTGTTTCATAATCTGTCGATTCTCCCTCACTTATTATAAGTTTCAGTCTTCCATCTATTGTTTGTGTCAAACCTAAAGTTGTCACCTTCCCTGTTTTTACCTTAGCCTCTACAGATATTCCCGTTCCCTTTTTCCCATGATACAGACCCATTCCCCTCAATATAGGTTTTCCATTAGATATTGCTATATGAAATGGACCATCATGTCCTAATAAAATTGTTTCATTATCATAATCTATAACTACTATTTCTGCATAACTTCCTCCTAAACCTAAAATATCACAGATCTTCATTGCTAAGTTAGTTTTTATATCCCCCTCTCCGGCACAAGGTACCCCTTTAGCAGTCAATAATGAATGTCCCACTATAAATCCACCCTGTAGTTGTTCATATTCATTCTCGGCCACACTATGGTAATAATATGACAAAGCATCTAAACGATAATTTTTGACTAGTTTTTCTTGAGCAGCAGCTACTTTTGCGGACCAATTTAGCTGTTCATCAGTTGGTTTTTTTACTAATGAGTCTGATGATGATTCATCACTTATTTGAAACATACTATTTATTTCTTCCAGTTTCTCTTTTATTTCAATATCACTTACACTTTTTAACTCCTTATCTAGATCACACATCTCTAATATTTCTATATGTATTCCAGTTTGAGCTTGCAGCATTGTAAAATCACTATACATATCTAACATTCCACTATAGTAATTTCCTAAAAATCCAAATCTGCTATATCTCAAATTAACTACCACAGAAACGGCACTTATCCATTCTTCTATTTGTTTCCAAGCTCTAACAGCTTCTTTTCTATTTTTAGTATTTTCATTTGTTACAGATATTTCTGGTGTGTAATCTAAGCCTAACAAACCATTTATAACTCTGAATTTTATCCCAGCTCTATTAAATGAATTTGATATTTCTGGTACAGGGCATGCTCCACAATGTGCAAGCCATTCTCCAGTACTTGTATCTTTATAGTTTATTTTTGCTGTAGCTTGTAAATTTAGTATTATGACAGGAACTTTACATATTTGATGGACGGGTAAGACAGTAGAACTTAAAGCATATGTTGCTGAATGACAAAAGATTAAATCAACATTTTTTTCATTAAACCACTCTCCGGCTTTCCTTCCGACATCTTCATCGTCAACTAAGCCGTAATTATAAATTTCTCCAAATTTTGACATTTCCTTTTCTAGAAACTTTCCATACTCTTCAAGTCTCTCTTTTAATCCTGGAAACTGTTTCCAATAAACGCTTAAACCAATAGAATATAACCCTATCCTTGGTTTCAAACTTTGTTTTATAGGATTTAAATTTAACATTTTTCCTCTCCCTTCAAAATATAAACCAAACATCATTATTTTTTTGCATAATATTGCGATATTTTTTTCATAAGATTGCACTAATTTATATCATGATTTTCTTTTTTGTCAATAGTAGTTTTAAAATTTTTATTGAAATATATGAAAAAAGTTTATATAATTAACTTATTAATTATGTTATAAGGAGGACAAAAAATGACTCTAGAAGAAATTGCAAATTTATGCAACGTTTCTACTTCCACAGTCTCAAGAGTTTTAAATAACAAAAAAGGAATTGGTGAAAAAACGAGGTCAAAAGTTTTTTCAATAGTAAAAGGTTTAGAGAGTGAAGAAATATCAATAATGAAAAAAACAACAAAAACTATTGCTTTTGTAGTTCCATCTTTATCAAACCATTTTTTTTCCAGCCTTTTAAAAAAAATTCTTATAGAAGTGGAAAATAAAAACATTGATATCCTTGTGTATGATATAAATGATGATATAGAAAAAGAGATCGAGATTATAAAAAATTTAAGCAAGAAAAATATAGATGGAATGATCTTGATAAGCTCTAGTAAAAATGATGAAAAATTTAAAATAAAAAAAGAATTGTTAGGTTTTGAACATCCATTTATTCTTATGGATAGAAAGTTAAGAGATGCTAGTTTTGATGGTGTTTATGTTGATAATATAAGAGGGGTATATACCCTGACGGATTTTCTTATAAAAAAAGGTAAAAAAGATATCACTATTATAACTGGAGATTCCAGCTCCAATATAAGTCACGAGAGGATAGAGGGGTATAGAGAGGCTTTGTATATGAATGGGCTCTCAATTTCGGAAGATAAAATTATTTTTACTGATTTTTATGATTCTAAAAGTATAGAAAAACAACTAGTTTCAGTTATAAATAAAAAAACTCATCCCGAGACTTTAATTTGCTGTAATAATATTATTTTACAAACTGTAATAAAATTAATGATGAAGAATAATTTGGTCTTAAATAAAGATATTTTTGTAGTTTCTTTTGATAATACAGATTTTTTAGATAACTTAGGTTTTAAAATAAGCTGTGTCTCGCCTAATATTGATACTTTGGTAAAACAATCTATTGATATGATTTTGGATAATATACTAAATAAAAAAAATACTACAAATCAAATAAATATAATCCCAGAAATTGTGGTGAAATAATTACTTGTAATTAACATTAAAGAACAGATTCTCACATCATTTCATTCCTCAGAATGACAGATTTTTTATTATATTCTTCTTTTGCTAAGAATGATAAATTTACACTTTTATATTTCCTTCACTTTTTGGCTTTGCATTTGGCTTACAATAGTTAAATCTTAAGTTTATTAGTGTAGAAAATCAGCCCCACTCCTGTCATTGTGAGGAGCTTGCGACGTGACAATCTGTTATCCTTAGTTACTTTTACATGACAATTACAAGTATAGCAATTACCTGTATTGAATTTAATGTCAAAGAACAGATTCTCACGTCATTTAATAATACAAACAATAAATTTCACTTACTCCTCTACTACTCTAAATAACAAATTTTCATTATATTAAAACCTTCTTATTTCTCAAGTAACTCAAGTATCTTCACTACATTTACCCTTCCTCTTTTTATACCTAAATTTACTACAGCAGAAAGAAAAATACAAATAACAACAAATATAACAGCGATAACTCCTATTACAAATTGAGGTCCATTTCTTTTTAGTACCCAATAAGCAATAGCAAAAAAAATACTTGAGAGTATCAATAATATTCTATACCACTTAATTAATTTATTAATTTCATTTTTTTGCATTTCTGCCTCAACCAGCATATCTTTTTGTGTCATATAATTCTCCTTATAAAAAGTATCTCCTCAAAACCAATCTTCATTTCTAATATTTTAGCCCTGGATTAAAGAATCCTACAAGTACCCCAACAAAAGCAATAACAACTAAAATAAGCATTACAACAGATGGAGACATTTTCTTCTTTTTCATAAGCCACCAACAAAATATTACTGTGACTGCAGATAATAATTTTGGAAAAATACTATTAAAAGTAGACTGTAAATCAATAATAACACCACCTTCTGAATTTAACATTTTAAACGAAGTAGTAATATTAATCCATGATGCCGCAACTGCACCTATTACAATAGTCCCCACCATTATTATTGAATCACGAATAGCATTTGCCTTTTCTCCCACAATAACTTCAACTGCTTTTCCACCAAGTTCATAACCTTTGAAATACAATAATTTCATTCCAAATATAGCTAAAGTATTCCATGCAATAATATAAAAAATTGCTCCCAAAGGTGATCCTCCACCTGATAAACCTAAGGCAATACCTAGTAAAATCGGAATTAGTGTCCCAACAATTAATGAATCCCCAATTCCAGCTAACGGCCCCATTAAACCAGCTCTTATTCCATTTATCATTTCACTGTCTATTTCTTCACCATTGGCTCTTGCTTCTTCTAATCCTGCAGTAATTCCTACTACCACTGTTCCTATTTGCGGTTCAGTATTAAAAAATGCTGTATACGTTTGAATTGCCATTTTTTGATCTTCTTTTTTTTCATACAATTCTTCTATAATAGGAAGCATAGCAACTAAATATCCAAATGTCTGCATATGTTCCTGAGAAAAGCATGTTAAATTTCCATAAAACCAATTTCTGAAAGATTTGTTTAATGTTTTTTTAGATAACTCTTTTTTTAACATTATATATCCTCCTCTTCATCATCATTATTTCCAGAAGAATTTTTTATTCCAACCAATCTTATATTATAATAAAGAATTGCAAAAAAACCTCCAATAATTGCTGCTCCTATTAGATTAACTCCCATACTCGCTGCTAATAAAAACCCAAAGAAGAATGTTATTAAATCCGATGCTTTTGTTACTACTTGTTTTAATAAAATAGCTATTCCCACAGCTGGCAGTAAGCTTCCTACTGTAAATAGCGTCTTCATTGCTATACCATCCATAGGAAGATAATTTTTAATTATATCAACCATATATTCACCAGAAATTGTAATAATAAATGTTGGTATAAAACTACATAAAAAATGAGATATCCAAGGATAAATCATATTTACCGAATAAAGCTTTTTAAACTCCCCTTTTTCAATAGCCTTCCATCCAATATGCTGCCATAATAGATTTACTGTTGCAGTCCCATAAAATAATACAGTTCCTAAAGTTCCAACTGCTGCACCTAATGCTGCTGCAAGCTGTGTAGCCTCTGAACTGCTAGGGTCAAGTCCTAAACCTTTTATAGAAACTAAAGCTAAAGGAATTCCAATATAACTAATTGCTCTAACATCTGCTGATACTGTTCCTCCAGGAGTTACAAGAGCTATGTAAATAACCTGTATTGCTGCCCCCACTATTATCCCGCTTTTTATATCGCCTAAAATAATTCCCACGATTAAACCTGCCACTAAAGGACGACCTAAAGTGTAGTTTCCAAATGTTGTTCCCCCAAGACCCGGCATACTCGATAAACACGCAAAAATCCCTAAAAGAGCCGCTTGAATCAAATTAATATGCATACAATCACATTTCCTTCCTGTATCATAATATTTTAGAATTCTACTTTTCTTTAACAACGCTAGATACTTCTAATAAATAAGGCAATTATTTATATCCAAATTTCTCTCTAAATTTTTTCCAATTCCCTATTGCTTCATCCTTTAATAATGCAAACTCCACTGAATACCCAGCCTGCATAATTTTCTCTATTGCATCTGCTTCTTCTTGAGTAATTGACTGATTATTTCCTAGCTTAACAGAACCAGGTCTATCATTACACGGACCTACAACTACTTTTTTTATTTTTGGATCAAATTTATCATCTACTAAAATTTTTGACATTAATATTGGTTCTTTTGTAATTAAAAAATATTGATCTTTACTGTCTAGTACTTTTTGGCATTTTTCTTTCCATTCTGCATAAGTCCAAACAAATGTTTTTTTCCCACTTGCATTTTTATATGCTGCTTTTAATACTGGAGTAGTTGCTGCTTGATCATTTACTGCTATTAAACCGTCACATGGATACTCTAATGCCCATCTTGTACAAGTTTGCCCATGTATCATCCTATCATCGATTCTTACAAATGAAATTGACATAATAATCTCCTTTTTTATATTTCTTCATCATCTAGAATTTCAAGCTGAAATTCTGCCACTGATTCATGAGCTTCACTCATAATTATACTTTTCAAAGACTCACTATCACTTCCATCTTCTAATACTGCTGTTAATGCCATGGATAAATTCATTCCTCCAAATGCCATAGTATTTTTTAATAAGCCTTTATTTTCCAAAACTTTTAATGCTGTTGTCATTGGGGAACCACCAATAATATCTGCCAATAAAACAATATTATCATTTATTGCTATATCTTTAATTAGTTCTATAAAATTTTTCTCAAAAGTGTTAATACTCATTCCATCTAATAAACTTGTATCTAATATATCTTTCCGTTCTGATCCAGCTAGCATACCTAAAGTATTATGAAGACCTGGAGCAAATGTACCATGGCTTACTAAAACTACATATTTCATTTAATCACCTCCTCTAAATTAGTACTTTTATTTGAAATTATTATTTCATTATTTTTTGTATTCATTAATATTCAAATATCTCTTTTTATTTTTATTATAACCTTATTTTTATTTTTTACAATACTTAATTTTCATAAAAATATTTTTTTATTTAATTTTTTCTATATTATTCTTAATTTCAAATGCTTTCTTCACATAATATATAAATAAATAAAATTAATTAACTTTGGATACTTTGTATTTTAATCATTATTTTTACATCTTTTTGAATAATGCAAAATAATATATCTCAAAAAATTTCAATAAAATAAAAAATAACATAGTTTAGTTAAAATCACTATGTTATTATTTAAATTCTTTAGATTAAATTTTTTTATTTCTCTTTGTATTGATGATCCTTTTCAAGAAATATTAAGTAATCAATACTCGCTTATTATTAGTATATTCTTGTCTTTTTTGTTCTATCTCTTTTTATTCCAGTATCTTCACTTGGTACTTCTGTTTTTTCAGGTTCAGTTTCTTTAATATCCTCCAATTTTGGTTCTGATTCTGGTTCTACTTCTTGCTCTGGTTTTATCTCTTCTATTTTTGGCTCTTCCTTTACTTCTAAGTCCTCTTTTTTTTCTTGATCTACATCATTTGTCTTCTTATTTGAATTTTGAATAGAAATAATAATAATTTTCTTTTTATTATCTATTTTCATTTGAAACTTTATTCCTTGTTCTTCTAATAACTTAGTTAAATCAACATATCTTTCATTCATTGAAAGCATTCTTAAATTGATCTTAGATGAGCTCCTTTTACCACTAATTGCAATATTTTTAATATACTTATTAGCAGCCATAGGGTCATAAGTATAAATTTCTTCACCACTATTATCTAAAAATATAGATTTTTCATATGAGTTTTTTGCATTTTTATAAACTTTTTCTGTAGTGCAATATTTCGAAGCATTTAGCGACAAACTCCCTGAAAAATAGGGGTTTTGTGACTCAGATATTTCAAAATCATTATATACAAAAGATAAAAAATCACCTGCAAAACATTTGATGTAACTCTCACCATCAAAATCAAATGTATTTATATAAAGATGAGGGTTCTTTGAAAATCTATCCATACTATAATGCCAAGAACTCAAGTTTAATGAGTACAACTTGCCATCCTGCTCATATGCAAATGAATAATTTTTTAAATTTTTTGTTTTTCCAAAACTTTGAAATAAAAAAAATGAAATTCCAAATATTATTAATAAAATAAATATAGCTCTAATTTTTACTTTTATTGAGTAATATCTGCCCTCGCTTTCCTTTTCCCTTTTATAAAAATCTTCTTCGTCATCAAACATCCCTAACCTCCATTATTTTAAAAAATAAAATTTTGGAAGCTTTTACACCTCCAAAATATTTTTTAAGTTGTTAGCTTACTTCCATCTTTTGAAATCATATTTAATAATTCCTCATTTGTCTTAGTTTTCTTAATTAAATCTATCATTTTTTTCACTGCTTCTGCTTCATTATATTTACTTAAATATCTTCTAAAATCCCATATTGTTTTTAACGATTTCTCATCTATTAGAATCTCTTCTTTTCTTGTACCACTTTTTAGTACATCTATCGCTGGGAATATTCTAAGTTCAGATAATGATCTGTCTAATATAACTTCCATATTTCCTGTTCCTTTAAACTCTTCGAAAATTACATCATCCATTTTACTTCCAGTATCTATTAAAGCAGTTGCTATAATAGTCAGACTTCCACCTAATCTTATATTTCTAGCTGCACCTAAAAATCTTTTTGGATAATATAGAGCTTTTGGATCTATACCTCCTGATATTAGCTTTCTACTTGATGGAACTACTATATTATAAGATCTAGCTAGTCTTGTTAAACTATCCATTAATATTACTATATCTTTTCCTTTTTCCACTTCTCTTTTGGCCTTTTCTAGTACATCTTCAGTTACTTTTATATGTACACTTGGATCTTCATCAAAAGTTGCTGAAAATACTTCTGCATCTTTTACATTTTCTTTTATATCAGTTACTTCTTCTGGTCTTTCATCTATTAGTAATATCCATAATTCTACTTCTGGATTATTATTTATAATATCATTTGCTAAAGCTGATAAAAGCATTGTTTTTCCAGCCTTTGGAGGAGCTACTATTAAGCCTCTCTGCCCTTTTCCTATTGGTGCAATCAAGTCTATTATTCTTGAAGACAGACTTGCAGAACCTAAGTTTAACTTTTGATCTGGATATGATGGTGTTAAGTCATCAAAAAATGGTCTATTTCCAGATTTTTCAGGTGCATCACCATTTATAAGTAAAGTTTTTATAAGAGCATAATTTTTTTCTGTACCTATTGGTTCCCTTACTTCTCCTAAAACAATATCTTCATTTCTAAGAGCAAATTTCCTAGCCTGAGAAGCCGAAACATAAATATCAGGTCCCACAGTACTCTCCCTTAAAAAACCATAACCATCTGACATCATGTCTAGTTTTCCAGATCCTAATATTCTATTTTCTTTTTTAGCTTCTTCAATATATATGTGGGTTATTAAATCAGCTTTACCCATTGTAGAATAACCACTTATGCCGTATTCCTTCACCATTTTTCTTAATTCTGTTAATTTCATTTCAAAAATATTTTCCATATTCTCATCCCCTAATCTAATTTTCCATAAAATAACTTTACTTCTCCTGGTTGTAAATAATAGTCAAAGTTATTTGATATTTCATCCATTCTATATCCATGTGAAATATCCTTTATGTTTTCAGTTCCAAAAACGCTAAACATCTCTGGAACTTTTATGTCTGTACCTTCTTTTGTATTTATATTTGCTATAATAAATATTTTTTCACTCTTATCTCTTCCTGTTTTTAAAAAAGAAAAAATATTACTGTTATTAAAATTATAGATCTCAATGAAATTATCTTCTTTAAAAATATCATACTTTTCTTTTATCTCATTGATCATTCTAATTTCTTCCACTATATCATAGTTTATTTCTTCGTAATCACTTGGACTTGTTTTAGTAACTTCTATTTTCTTTTTAAATCCATATTCAAATCCAATTGTAATAGCTATACTCGAACAAAAATAAGCCTCTATAGCATAATAACAAACTGCTTTTTTTGAGTCATTATCATATTCTGCAGCAAATCTTTCAGTATCGTGATTTTCCGGAAATGTCATAGAGGATCCCTTTTCTACCCACTGGTTATAATCCTTTAAAAACCATTCTGCGTTAAAGTCCCACCATTTAAAACTATTCATAACAATATCAAATCCTGAATCTATTATATCAATAATCTTATCCGGTGCACAGCTTAATGTTTCCGCTAGAAATACAGCGTCTGGATATACTTTTTTTACTTCTTTTATCAAATACTCCCATAAACTTGATGGTACTTGATAAGCTGCATCACATCTAAAACCTCTTATTCCTAACTCTGCATAATGCAAGATATAATCAAGCCAGTACTTCCATAGATTAGCCTTATCAGATGAATTTTCATTATCAATTTGTGCTAAATCTCCCCAAACTATCCAATTATCACCATCTAATGCACCAGGATTTTTTATAGTTCCATCTTCATTTTTCTCATACCAATCCGGATTTTTTTCTAAAAGTTCAGAATCCACAGAAGTATGATTAATAACTAAATCCATCATTACTCTTATTTCTCTCTTTTTAGCTTCAAAACAAAACTCCTTAATAAATAAATCCCCTTTATCTTTATAAAGACTTGGATTTTGCATCATTGATTCATAATCAATGTTCAAAAGTATTGGATTGTACATATAGTAATCTTTTATTGAATAAATTGAACCAGAAAAGCCAGGCAGATGGAAAGGATTTACGTAGACCCAGTCAAAATTCATAAAGTCTACGTCATCTAATTTTTCTATCCAACTTTGAAAATTTTTCAAAAGATATGGATACAAATTATACACTCTTGCATTTTTCACTTTTAAACCCTCCCTACTCTACTATTTCTCCATATAGAGTCCATGTTTTTGTTTCATATATTTTAACATTTACAAATTTTCCATTTAAATTTCCATCACTTTTAAATAATACTACTTTATGTGATGATGATCTTCCTGTTGTCATATCAGGATTTTTAACACTTGGTCCTTCTACTAAGACTTTTAATGTTTGCCCTAAATACTTTTTACTTTCTTCTTTTGCATTAGCATTTTGAAGTCTTATTAATTGCTGTAATCTTTCTTTTTTTACTTGTTCTGGTATTTGCTCTTCCAATGTTGCAGCAGGAGTACCTGTTCTTTTAGAATACGAAAACATATAAGCATTCTCAAAATTTATTTCTCTTACCACATCTAAAGTATCTCGAAAGTCCTCATCTGTTTCTCCAGGAAATCCAACTATAATATCAGTTGTTATTCCAATATCTGGTATTTCTTTTTTTATTTTTTTAGCAAGAGCTATAAACTCTTCTTTTGTATACCCTCTATTCATAGCTTCTAATATTCTTGTTGATCCAGCTTGTAACGGAAGATGAAGCATTCTAGATATCTTTGGATTATCCGCTATTACTTTTATAACTTCATCAGTAAAGTCTTTAGGGTGTGGAGAAATATACTTTATCCAAAAATCCCCTTCTATTTTAGCAGATTCTCTTAGTAATTTTGCAAAATCCTCATTCATTTCAATTCTATCGCTTCCATATGAATTTACATTTTGTCCTAAAAATAAAATCTCTTTATATCCTTTTTTAGCATATTGCTCTACATCCTCTAAGATTTCTCTCATAGGAACAGATCTTTCCATACCTCTAACATATGGAACTATACAAAATGTACAGTAATTATTACATCCATAAGTAATTGAAATTGACGCTATAGCATCATCTCCAAAATCAGCATCTACTCTTTTTGGAAGCTCATCTTCATCTTCCACCATCACTACATGCTCTACTTTCCCCTCTTGTATCTTTTCGATAATATCTGGTAACTTTGCTATATTTTGATTACCAATTACTAGATCTACAAATGGAGTCTTCTTTATGAACTCATCCCTTACTTCTTGTGCTAAACATCCAGTAACTCCTATTATCATATTACCATTTTTTTTCTCTTTAATTACTTTTAGCTGTCCCAATTTTCCATAGACCTTTATTGCTGCACCTTCTCTCACTGTGCAGGTATTTAATAGTACTAAGTCTGAAACATTTATGTCATCAACAATTTCATAGCCTATTGCCTGAATCATTTTCTTCATTTTTGCACTTTCATTTACGTTCATTTGACAACCATAGGTTATTATTGCTGCTTTTTTTCTCAAATCAAAATCCATCCTTTCAGTAAAAATTATTCTAATATGATATCATACTATATTTTTATAAAATATCAAATATTTTTTTACTTTAAAAATAAAAATCCCTTTATAACAAACAAGGGATTTTAACTTGTGTTTACTCTACTATAGCGCCTTCAGCATATCTGTCTTCTGGAGCTCTATAATTCAAGACTCTCTTCACATAGAAAGTATCCCCTTTTATCTCTCCTTGTACCTCTAAATTAATATACTCATAATCTTTAATATCAAATTGTGACTTTAATTTTTCATAAATTCCATCAACTAATCCAGTTTCATCAACAAGATTATAATTTATGAATTTATCTTTAATAAGTAATCTATCTTTTTTATAAACAAAAACTCCAGTTGAGTGGTAATACTGACCACTTCTAATAGGACCTGTAAGTTTTGGTTTAGCCTCTACTGTTTCTGTAGCTGTTGCTGTTTTATCTGTTTTTGCTGTTTTCTTATTTGTTGATGAACATGATAATACTAGTAACAAAATTAAAAATATTGATAACTTTTTCATATATTTCCTCCAAATTTTTATATATATTTATTTACATGATTTTCATTCTTATTATAACCTATTTTTAGTTATAAATTCAAGTTTCTATAAATTTATTTATGGAAACCCAAGTCAGCAGGGTTATAATCTCCTGATATATATTCTATTTTACCATTACTCTTTTCAAATTCTTTTCTCAAAACTGTAACTTTTTTTATTAATTCCACAGTATCACTTTCAAGATTATCTTTATTATATCTGCCTTTTGACCAAAAGTCTATGATCAGCTTACTATCACCATAAATTTTCTTAATTTCATTTGCTAAAGCATATCTTAACGCTGCATATACTCCTACCAATTCTCCAAAGTTATTAGTTCTTCCAGTTTTTAGTACATAGTTTCCATGTTCAGAAATTTTTTCCTCTGATAATATTTTATGAAGCAGCGAATTCCCTGAATAATCTGTAACTCTTACTTCTACACCTATTCCTCGTCCTGTTCCAGCATCAAAATATATTGCTTCTTTATCTAATTCCTTTTTATTTGTAGTTTTAATTTCGTAATTTGCTCCTAAATCTAACCATTCCTGTGCTTCTTTTTGGGATTTAAAGGATTTATATTTTGCCTTTACTCCTTTAACTATTTCCGAACACTCATCCCAAGAGTCAGAAATCCCCATTTTACCACCATCTACAAGGTAATATGCATAATATTTTTTTGCCATTTTATATTCTTCACTTTCAAAATATTTTTCTAAATTATACCATATATTACACTTTTTAAAAAGATAAATTCCACTATTGCAAAAAGACGTAAATACAATAATTATTAAGTACTATTTTTCCATACTTCACTAACCTCACTAATTAAAATCCCCATTCATTTCCTTTTAAAGAATAGCCCTCCAATCTGTCATCATGAGGAGCATAGCGACGTGACGATCTCTAACTAACCTTTCATAAAAACAAAACCATATAATAAAAACTTCCTGTATACTTTATACTTATACAAGGAGCTTAACCTCTTTCTATAAATCCCCCTGTTTATTACTCATATAGAGGTTTACTTGCATTAAACGTCACAGATTCTCACGTCGCTACGCTTCTCAGAATGACAAAATTGTTAGTTTCATTTCTTTTAAAGAATAGCCCTCCAATCTGTCATCGTGAGGAGCCTGCGACGTGACGATCTCAAACTAACCTCTCATAAAAACAAAACCATATAATAAAAACTCCCTGCATACTTAATACAAGGAGCTTAACTTCTTACTTATCTAATTCCATTTTCTACTTTAAACTGTTCTATTTTTAAAAGTAAATCTTCTATTTGCTGTATCTCCGATACTTTTTTATCTATCTGCTTATCTACTTTTACTAGTTCCTTATCTAATCTTTGTCCACTATTTAGATGCTGTCTTAAATTTGTCCATTTTCCTCTTGCACCTTCTCTTAATTCTCTTCTATATTCATATGTTGTAGCTGAACTTGATATCACTCCTACTACTGTTCCTGCTAACAACACTATTTTTAATATTTTCATGCTATCTCCTATCTCTTTCTTCCCATTCTCGCTGTTTCATCTGGCATTAACTCTTCTTCCTCTGCCTTTATCCTATCTAACATTGTGTACCAATAACCTCTTTTTTCTGGTAATACAACATATATTGACCCTTGAGCCTTTCTTAAACTCTTTTCATAAGATGACATTTTCCCATCTTGATCAAAATCCTTTGTTATACTATCTTCTGTTGACTTACTAACCTTTACATCATTTGTAATATCTTCTGCTGCAAATATTGCACTTCCCATTATTATTCCTAATAATATTTTTTTCATTTTTTCTCCTTACTTCTTCTTATTTAAATATTTCAATACTTTATTATACTCTGTCTTATGCCAAGCTACATCCTTTTTAGATCTATAACTTTCTATCTTATCTGCTTTTTCCATCTGTACTTGCACATCTGGAATTACCGGCTCTGCCTTAGGTTTCTTAGCTGCTAAAGCCGTTACACTTAGAACCATTAATACTGTTAATATTATTTTTTTCATTTTTTTCTCCTTAATTTTTTTATTCCATTTCTCTTTTAACCCACAAATACCGCTCTAATCCACCTCAAAAACCTTCTCTCAAAACGAAAACCAGTCATAAATAAACTATGTAATAAGTAAAACCTAACTCTTGTCATCCTGAGAAGCGCAGCGACGTGAGGATCTATAACAACGATCACTCCTAAACTATAAAGAAAAAAGTTTTTCTATTATTCTATCTAAAATACTGCCTTTAAAGTAATCCCTGCTCTATAATCATCTTGATTATGCTGTCCTATTGAATAATCTCCTGTTAAGAATATTCCATATCTATCTTCTACTTCTACTCCTATTGATGCTCTTGTTCTTATTACTCCTTTGTCATCTTCCGGTTTTGATAATTTATGATAGTCACTCTCTACTGCTGTTAATCTTGCTGATTCTCTTTCATTTAAATCTGCTAACTCATATTCATAAGCAACATCTAAAGCCCCTTTTAACTTCCATCCATTCTTACTTTCATTTGTTGATGCCTTTAGCTCTATTCCCACTTTTGGTTTTACACTCCATGCATCATTTCCTTTTACTTCTAAGCTCTCTAATCCACTCTCATTAAATGATGGTCTTGTCACATACATTGCTCTTATCCCACCATAAGGTGTTATACTTGCATTCTTTCCTAATGATAACTCTTTCCCTAAATTATTATCACTTGTTATGCTATATGATTCATATGTCCCATTCATTTCTGATCTTCCTACATTTGACCAGTCTAAGTTTCTATCTATATTATGAATACTTACTCTTCCTGTTAAGTCATTTCGTAATATCCAGTCATTTGATCTATACTTATTATGTAATCCTAATTGGATTGTGTCCACATCCTCTTCACTACTATTTCCATCTTTAAATTCAAAGTTTGTATGTGTATAACCTAATGAATATCCAAATGTATTTTTATATGTTCTCTCTACTTCTCTTAGGGCTAACACTCCTACTGTTTCTGAATTATATCCTACTACTCCATCTGTATCTTCAGTTGTTTCGCTTTTTCCTGTTATTATATTTATCTTTACATTCTCTTTTGTATTATTTGTTGAATTCTGCATTAAGTTTAACGAGTTTTCAAATGTTGCTGCTATATCTTCTTCTCTTTGGTTCATATTAGCATATACATTTCCTGCTAAACTTCCCATTGTTTTTCTTAAGTCATACTCTGTTTCTATTGTATCTATCTTATCAAATATCTTTCCTGCATCTCCCGTTGACCCTGCAAATTTACCATCTAATGCACGCCCAAAATCTTCATACCATAGACCATTTGTAAAATCATCATAAGGTATTTTTTCCATCCAGATATCTACATTTCCATTTGCATTTAATACTGGTGTTGCTGACCATATTAATGACTTACTTGCTACTTTTACTAATCCTGTATTTGGTCCACCTTCATCTTCTGTCATTGGATTAAATACATCTTTTAATTTATACACTTCTGCATGTGTTCCTGTTGCAAAGCCACTTAATACATTTATTGGATCTGTCGTTTCAAATGATGGTGCATAAAACTTTACTGCATTTGATACAAAAGCTGCTCCCATATCTTCTACTGCTGATGCTGTTGTTACTGTAATTGGGTCTACTTTTATTGATATATCTATTCCTTTGGCTTCAAAGTTTTCTGATACATTTATTATTCCTGCATTTATTATACTTGGAATTGGATAACTTGTTCCTCCATATGATACAGATGATGATCCAGTCACTCCTCCTGATACATTTATTACTCCTCCTGTACCATTTATCAGTGTTGAACCACCCTTCATCAAGATTCCCTGACTATTATTTCCATTTACATTTATTGTTCCTTGATTATCTACTGTTGATAATATATTTAAACTTATTCCTACTGAGCTATCTCCGTTTGTTGTGATTACTCCATGGTTTATTATTTCTACTCCTTTATTTGCATAAATTCCCATTGAACTATTTCCACTTAATGTAACTTCTCCATAGTTTTCCAATTTACCATTTTCAATAAACAGTCCTATTGCACCCTCAGAATCACTTGATATTTTCCCATAGTTTACTGTTGGTGTTGTTCCACTCTTACTGTATAATCCTACTCCATAATATCCTACTGATATATCTCCATGATTTTCTATACTTGAGTTTTCTCCATAGATTCCCACTGCATAGCTATTTTTAGTTGAATCTAATGGATCTATTATTATTGAATCTCCTACTGATATATTTCCAGTATTATTTATAATTCCACCATTATTGTAAATCCCTATGTTTGCTTTTCCTGATGTCCCTGTTATACTTCCTTTATTATCTACATTTCCACCATTTGTTGTATAGAAACCTACATTGTTTGATCCTGTCATTGCTATAGTCCCTGTTGTATTATTTACTATGTTTCCTGCTCCATCACCATATACAAATACTCCGCTGTTTCCTAATATTATTTCTGAATTATTAGTTAGGTTTGAACCTGTTTTTAATCCATAGGCAAAACTGTTATCTCCTATTGTAGTTGTTCCATTATTTAATACATTTGCTCCATTTAAGGCGTATACTCCCACTGCTGAATTACTTCCTGTGTTTAATGATGAACCTGTATTTAAGTTTACTGTTCCTCCATCAGAGTAAATCCCAGTCCCGCTATCTCCTGCTGATATTGTCCCATTTTGATTTATTATTCCACTTTTGCTGTATACTCCTACTGAATTTACTCCTGCTGTTATTGTTCCTGTATTTGTTATACTATCTCCTGCATTTTCACTGTAAATTCCTATTCCTGGTTCACTAGCTTTTGATGATGCTCCTATATTTACTGTTCCTGCATTATTTATTGTTTTTATTTCTGTTCCTTTTGTATAGATTCCTATTGATTTATCTCCTTGTAAATCTATTACTCCTGCATTCCCTACAGACATTGCATTTGTACTTTCAGCGTAAATCCCTGTTGCATTTTTAGCTGTACTTGTTATATGCCCACTTCCTAAGTTATCTGCATTTGTACTTTCATTTGTATAGATCCCTTGCGATCCTTCCCCTAATGATATTTTTCCATTATTTGTTGCAAATGATCCTGCATCTTTTGTATACATTCCTATTGAGCTATTTCCCACTGAAATATTTCCTGTATTACTTAGTCTTGTTCCAGCCTGACCGTATAATCCTGCCGAACTATCTCCTAATGCTATGTTCCCTCTATTTTCTCCATCTATTCCTACAGTAAATCCTGCTGGTAATACTCCATTATACTGACCATTTAATGATACTCCTACTACACTTGCTTCACTTGAACTTACATTTGATACTGTATCTAATAGTACCGCCGTGTTCTTACCACTTAGTAAACTTCCATTTCCTCCTAAGTTTGCAGTTCCGTTATAGTAGAAAGTTCCATTATTTACATTTCCTACTGTATATGATGATCCTGCTGTTGATGTTACATTAAAGTTATTTGTGAAACTTCCATTTGATTTTATATTAAATAGGGCTATATTTTGTCCATCTACATTTACATTTCCTGTTCCTGCAAAGTTTGTTGTCCCATCTAAGTAGAATCCTAATATATCATTTCCTTTTAAGTTCATAGTTAGGTTAGTTAGATTTACATTACTATCTTTTGCATACATCCCTAATCCATTTGTTCCTACTGTTAATATTCCTCCACCTGTTACAGTTGTATTATTAGCATAGATTCCTACTCCTCCATTTGATATACTTACATCTATGTTTGATCCATTTCCTAATACTATTCCTGCTGTTGCTCCTGCTATATTATTTGAATAGATACCATACACTTTATCAGAACCTGTTGAAGTTATCTTTCCATTATTTGATATATTTATTTCATCATTTCCATATCCTAATACTGATGATGAAGATGTTCCATCCAAATAGTTTACTCCGTAAATTCCTGCTGTATTTGTTCCTCCTATTACTATTTCTCCGTTATTTTCTGTTTGTGTTCCATTTGCTGTTACTATTCCTACTGAGCTGTTTCCTGTTACTTGAATCTTATTATTATTTACTATATGACCATAATCAGCTGCTATTCCTATTGTATCATTTCCACTTAAGTCGATAGCCCCATCATTTGTTACTGTTATTTCATTTATTCCTGTTGATCCTGCATAATTCTTTTGAGCTATTCCTACTTGATCATTTTGTGTTCCTGATATTGTTATACCATTATTTACTTTTACTGATACTGATGAAAACTCTGATCTTTTATACAAGTCTGAACTACTGTCCATACTTATATTTCTATCTAAGACTAATGTACCTTTATCCATTGATACTGGTATATAGTCATTTGAACTAGCTGCGTTTATCTGAACATTATTAGCTAGAGCTGATCCTGGTGCTACCATGCTATCTATTGTTGTTAGATTTATTGTACTTCCTTTTCCTTCTAATATATATAGCTTTGATCCTAACTCCATTGTAAGGTCTAATTTACCACTTCCTACAAACGAATTATTTAAGTAATTTCCTAATGTTTGACCACTTTTTACATAAAAAGCGTTCCCTCCATTTTCTACTTTAGCCCCTACTGTTCCTGTTATATTATATTGACCTAAGGCTCCTGTATTGTCGTAGTTATAGAAGAGTAAACCTTTACCTCCTGATTCTAAGTTTAATCCTTGATTTAAATTCATAACCGAATTCTTTCCTGAATAAAGTCCTATTCCTCCATTTTCTGCTCTAACTGTTCCACCTGAAAGGTTAGTTGTTATATTAGAAGCTTCACTGTATGCTCCTACTGAAGCTAATCCATTTGCTGTTATTGCTCCACCAGTCATATTTAATGTTCCGTTATTGTAGACTCCAAGATTATTTGCACTAACATTTAATGCTGCTGTTCCATTTATTTCCCCTAATCCTGTGGATTTCACAGCTATCCCTGTATTTCCTAATCCATTTACTGTTATTGTTCCGTTATTATGATAAAATTTACCAGTATTTTCTATTTGTGTTCCTACTTGATCTTTACCATCAATATTCATTACTAATCCATCAGTTGTTACTTGAGTATTAGCACCTGAAATATATATACCTGCATTGTTTTCTCCACCAGCAAGTAAGTTTATTTCATGAGTAGTTGCAGCATCTGTTGATGTTCCTAATACCACATCTCCGTATTCCTCTACTCTTAATCCTGCTCCACCTCTTGAATATGATCCTACATTTAGTAAATAATCATTTAGGGTGAATTGATCATTGTTTATTCCACTTGTGCTCGTACTTATATTTTGTGATGGATCTAAGGCATTATATATATACTTACTTATAGTTTCTGTATTTCCAGTCATATTAATATATATTCCTGCTGAACTATCAGTATATCTGCTGTCCCCACCAATTACATTTCCACTATTTTCTAATCCTCCAACGCCAATTGCACTTACCTCTGCCTGTCTTGGATCTTCTGTACCTACATCTACTTTTATTTTAGAATCAGCAAAGTTAAGTGTTCTTTCTATATCTACACCTATACTCTCATCTCCTAACACTGTTAGAGGATTATAGAATCTTATTTCACTTCTTCTTAAATCATTTCCATCACTCATATTTTCATTCCAATTATCAATATCATTGTAATAATTACTTTCACTTGTAATAGTATGAGGTGCATTATTCGTATACACTCCTATATTATTATTTCCATAAAGTTTTATATCTCCACTATTCATAAGGAAATGTTTTCCTGTAGCAGCAGTTTCATATACGCTTGAACTTCCATAGTAGGCATAAGTGCTCTTAGAAACATTATATGAAAAAGCATTATTTGTCATGAGATAAATTACACTTTGTGGTGCTCTCATCTCTATTTTTCCTGTATTATCAAAGCCTTCTTGCTTAGCTGTTGACCCACCTTCTGTGAACATAAAAGCTACTTGTTTACCTATTAAATTATTTGTACTGCTTGCTTCATTCAGACCTGTTATATTTCCTCTGTTTGTAAATATACTATTTGCTTCTTGACCACCACTATGTGCCTGTAAGTTAACTGCAACCACATTTGATCCTTTTAAATTCCATGTACCATTACTTTCTACATATTGAAAATCTCTGTTTGCTGTGGTATGCCCTAAAGTAGTATCTAAGAATTTAGCTCCAAGCTCTGCTTTTTCTGCTGCTGTAATCCATCCTTGTGTTTCCAATCCATCTAATGTATAGTGTGTACCGTTATAATGCTCATCATAATGAAGAATTTGTTCTAAATATGACGCATTTGGTACATCTCCTTCTAATGTTATTGTAAGATCATTTACATTTCCTCCTGCTACTCCAAGTCTTGTTATTGGATTATCTATTACTTTTAATACACCTTGTACTGCACTAACACTTTGTAGATTATTTGATATTGAGTCACTATATACTCCTGTTGGTAAATATGCTGTTTCGTATGTATATGTGGATGTAAGGGGATCATATATTGATATTTGACTATATGTTAAACCTGCAGCTGGATTTCCTATCACATTATCTAGTGTGTAACTGTAGAAACCAGGATCTGTCTGGTTATAATAATTAGGATTTACAGCTGTTTTTACTGTTATATTTCCACTCGTTAAATCCATTTGCGATATTATCGAGTTAGGACCACTATTATCTCCATAAGGGAAAAATCCAGTTGTTCCGCCATTTCCTCCACCTGTACCATTTAAACTTAATACTGGTATTGGTTTAAAATTTATTGTTGTTATATTTGGTGTACTTGGATTAAAGCCTACTATTTCTATTGGATTTATCTCCAATGAGTCTGGATCTGAAAAGTTTACTGAAGCTGTATTTATTATTGGTACATTTATATTTGATGTTACTATATCTCCAATTACTTTATCCAGTCCTTTTATATTTATGCTCATTCCTAAATCTACTACTTTAGCTTCGTCTTTTGCCCTATATGGTTTAAATTTCCCATCTGTTTCTCGGCCTCCAAATAAAGGAGCTACTGCTATTTTCTGCTCACTTGTTAAGTTATTGTATGCATCCTTGTTACCACTTAATACAGCTTGAAGTGTTGCTTCACTCACTCCACTGTTCATTATTGCATTATATGTTGCTGAATCTATTTTATTATCTCCATCTGCTGTTTTTGGCATAGAATAGTATTTTGCATTTTCTAATGTATTATCTCCTCTATGATTTTCACCATAAAACCCACTAAAAAATACTTGCCATTCAAGATACTCAGGCTTCACAATGTAATCCCCTTGTAAATACAAATCTTTTAACTCTTGATTTCTTTTATTTAATACATCTTGTATTAATTTATAGTTACCTTCATTTGACTTTCCTGTTTCTATATTCTTAACCATATTATTATACAATTTATCATATTTTGCTTCTGGCTGACTCGTTGTACTTGCAAAAGATGTTGCTAATGAGTTTAGTGCTAAAAACATCAGCAATTTCTTATTTTTTTTCATTTTTCTCCTCTTATTTACACATAATTTTTTTAATCTACAAAACTATATGTTTTATTTTATTTTTTATTTCTATCATGATTAATTACTTAACTTTCTTATTAAAAAAATAACTGTATTTGATTATGTCATTTAATAATGTTTACAATAGCTATTATTAAGCTAAAACACTAGTAGTTTTCTATTTCCCCATCTTTCTCCTTTTGATTTCATATGTAACTTCTTTATATTATGAAATTATTTTTTTATGTTTATTTCTTAAACTTCCCCTTTGGTTAATTACTTCATCTTTTTTGCTTAAAAAATATTTGTATTAGATTATACATTTTATCCTCATATATGTCAACAATTTTAAAATATACTTAATATAAATAAACATGGTACTTTATACGCATTAATAAATCCACTAAATTATCTCTTCACATAAAAACCAACTCTCTTTATTTTAAAATATAACCTTCTAAAAATTATATTTTTAATTATATTTTTAATTTCTCTTACTTCTTTTCTTCTATAATATATACATTACTCCTACTTTATAAGTTTTCGCTTACATTTCTATTAGTGTCTCATTTGTTACTTCTAATATAATTCAAAGTATATTTTAACATACAAATATGTTGGACAATTATATGCTGATAATACTCAATATTATGATTTTATTACTTTCACCATACTCAGTCAATAATTTTATTAATATCCTAAAATTTTATCATTCCAAATGTCTTATTTGACAAATTACATAAAAAATCATATAATATTCATGCGAACCATTTGCATTTTTTTAAAAGGAGGCATCTATGAAATACTTAACCAAAAATCGAGAAGAAATATTAAATATTATTTCCAATTCAAAAGAACCAGTAACAGTAAAACAAATTAAGGAAATAGTTTCTTCAGATATTTCTACTATATATCGTGCTGTGGACTTTTTAGAAAATAGAGAATTCATTCATTCAGTTACTTTTGATAATGAAAAATATTATTTTAAAGAAAAAGATGGAAACTTTATTATCTGTAACTCATGTAAAAAAATCGAAATATTTCCAATGCCCTTAATAACAGATGAAGAAAATATATTAAAACAAAAACTTGGCTTTTTAGCTTTATCGCATGTTTTTCTATTTAAAGGATTATGTAAAAAATGTAACTTATAACTAGGAGGTACAAATATGAAAAAATTATCTATTCTATTTCTCCTTATTTTCACAATATTTTCTTGTGCAAAAAAGGAGAGTATAAATTCTGAAAATAAAAACTCTGTAATTTCTGTTAGTATTCCACCATTAAAATGGATTACTGAAAAAATAACTGGGAGTGAGTTCACAGTAAATTCTGTTGTTGCTTCTAATATCAGCCCAGAATTATTTGATCCTACTATTAAAACAATAGAGGATTTAGAAAACTCTGATATTTATCTTTCTTTTGATTTATTTAATTTTGAACATAAATTAGAAGATGCTGTGAGTAATAAAAGCAAAATCTTTAATGTCCTAGATAATAAAAATATCACTTTAATTGAAGAGAGCGACGAAGAACACGATGCGTCTGACCATGATCATGGAGAGTATGACCCACATGTTTGGTTTTCTGTTAACAATATTAGTCATATTGCTGAAAATATAAAAGCTATTCTCTCAGAAAAGTATCCTGAAAAAAAGGATATTTTTGAAAAAAATTATCTGAATTTTCTAGCTGAAATAGAAGAATTTAAGGCTAAATCAAGTGAAAAAATAGCACTTAAAAAAGATAAAACTTTTATAATCTATCATCCAGCACTAACTTATTTTGCTAAAGATTATGGTTTAAAACAAATTTCCATAGAACAAGATGGAAAAGAGCCTACTGCACAATATTTAACAACTGTAATTAATGAAATAAGAAAAAATAATATAAAAATCTTACTAGTTCAGCCTCAGTTTCCAAAAACTTCCACTGAAACAATATCTAAAGAAGTTTCAAATGTGAAAATTGTAGAATTTAATCCGCTTGACGAAAACATTTTTGAAAATCTAAATAAATTTATAGATTCATTGGAGTGATTATGGAAAAATATCTAATTGAAGTAAAAAATTTAAACTTTAACTATGAAAGAAATACTATATTATATAACTCATCATTTTCTATAACAAAAGGTGAAAACATTGGAATTTTAGGAAGAAATGGCGGAGGAAAATCTACCCTTATAAAACTTATTCTAGGATTTTTAAAACCTAGTTCAGGAACAATTGAATATCACATAAGTAAAAATAAAATTGGATATCTTCCTCAAATCAGAGAGTTTGATACTTCATTTCCAATTTCTATATTTGATCTTATTATTTCTGGACTGACTAATAGAAAAAATTTATATAGAAAATTTAATTTATCTGAAAAAAAACTTACTCTTGACATCATGGAAGAATTTGAGATATTAGCCTTAAAAGATAAATTAATTAATGAAGTTTCTGGTGGTCAGCTGCAAAGAGCACTTATAGCAAGAGCACTTATTTCAAATCCAGAGTTAATTATTTTAGACGAGCCTGAGTCATTTTTAGATAAGAATTTCGAATCGAAATTATATGATAAACTTAGCTCTTTAAAAGATTCTACTGTTATTATTATTTCACATGAATTAGAAGAAATTTCTAAATATGTAGACTCTATATTAGTAGTAGAAAAAGAAACTAAATTTTACAAAAATAAAAATGAATTTATGAAAGGTTGAAAAAATGGATTTTATAAATGCAATAACAAAATACCCCTTTATGCAAAATGCACTTATTGTTGGTATTTTATCCAGTATCTGCTGTGGAATAATTGGGACTTACATCGTTAATAAAAAAATGGTTTTTATTTCATCTAGTATAAGTCACGCTTCATATGGAGGAGTTGGAATCGGTCTATACCTGATTTCTATTTTTAATTTAACATTTAAAGATCCGATATTTTTCGCACTTATTTTTTCTATACTTTCAGGTGTATTAATCTTAACACTGAAAAATAGATTTAACCTAAAAGATGACTTAAGCATTGGTGTTATAATGACATTTGGTATGGCTGTAGGAATAATTTTTTCATTTATGACTCCTGGATATCAATCCGACTTATCCACTTATTTATTTGGGAACATCTTGTTATCCAATGAAATAAATATAATTTTATTATTAGTTTTAGATTTAATTACTATAATTATTTTTATTATTTTTTATAAAGCTATTATTTATACGAGTTTTGACGAAAATTTTTATAATATTTATGGTGTTCCTGTAAACTTTATAAACTATCTGTTGATTATTTTGATTTCTTCTGCTATTATTATAAATATAAAGACTATTGGTATCATCTTAATTATTTCTATACTAACTATTCCACAAGCTACAGCTTCATTACTAGTAAAAAAATACTACTTAATTATTTTTCTTTCAATTATATTTTCCTTTTTGGGAATAATTTTCGGCTTATATTTTTCTTATACTTTAAATGTTCCATCTGGACCATCTATAATTTTATCCTTAATAATTATACTGATGTTTACAAAGTTTATAAGCTGGTTTATAAAAAAAACTGCTTGACAATAATTCTAAAAAGTTGTATTATAATAATAACTTATTTGAAATGATTACAAATTTATGGAGGTATATATTATGAGTAAAGTAAATGAAAAAATGAATGTGCTTTTAGCAGATTTAAACGTGTTATATAGAAAAGTACAAAATTATCACTGGAATGTAGATGGAAGAAATTTTTTTACTATCCATGCTAAGTTAGAAGAGTACTATAATGAAATCAATGAGCAAATTGACGAAATAGCTGAAAGAATATTATCAATAAAAGCTAGACCGTATGCAACTATGAAAAAATACTTAGAAATCACTAATATTAAAGAAGCTAAAGATGAAGATATTATTGACTTAGACATAGTAAAAAACTTAAAAGCTGATTTTGAAACTATATTAGGTGAACTAAAAGATATTAAAAGAGAAGCTGACAAAGAAGAAGATTTTGGTACTTCTGCTATGATGGATGAATTAATAATAGGATATGAAACTAAACTTTGGATGCTTGGAGCATTTTTAAAACAATAATAATTGATTACCACAAAAATTGATAAATAATACCAAAAACAGACAGCTGTATTTTAGCCGTCTGTTTTTAATTACTTTTTTATTTTAAAGTCTTTTTATTCTTCTAATTTTATCTCATAAATTGTACTTTCAGTTTCTAATTTTTGAACAAAATTCATGACTGTTTCAGCTGTTGCAACTTCTATCTCATTTTTATTTTTTCTATCCTTATGGTCATCAAAGTGAACATTTTTTGCTACCATTGGTCCAATTCCTCTTTCAAGAGCATTTACCTTTATTTTCTGTGGTTTAAATCCTCTTACCATATACCAGTTTATGGCATCTCTTCTAGTTTTTACTTTTTTATCAGATTTGACATAAACATATGATTCCAAAACATATTGAACACAATTTTGATACTTATCAGACCAAACATTTGCATTTATAGAATACACACTTCCTTTAAATATTTCTATTTCTCCACTTCTTATGACTTCCTTCATACTTTTTTGCGTTTCTTTAGAAGGAATCAAAACTAAGCTGTCATATATAGGTACAGGTGCGAAAAACAAAGCCATCCCATCATCAAAAGTAGATAATTTTTCATTATCTTCACAACTTTGCAGAAGATTTGTAACTACCCATCTTCCCTTCTCATCTTTCCATGCCATTCCTAAATGAGTATATGATACTCCATGATTTTCTTTATTTTTTCTTGCCACAAAGGCAAATTCAGCATCATTACTTTCTAAAAAGTCTATTACCATACCAGTAAGATTAAAAACTTTTGTGGCTTCTTCTTTAGATTTAGGTTTCGTTTTACATGCAGAACCAGCTGAATATAAGGGAACTATACTTATTAAAAATAAAAATAAGAACATAATCTTCTTCATAGTTATCTTACACTTCTTCCATTTAGTCCAGCATATTTAACATCAGATGGTACCACTATCAATGGTTTTTCTATACTTGATACTAATATTCCCACATTTAATTTATCTAGTTGAATTTCATCATTTTCTCCTAAAGCATAAGTGTCTAAACCTTCTTGTGAGAATATATCCTTAGCTTTAACATCTCCTTTGGCCATTAATTGGTCAAAATACTCATATCTATTCTTTACTGCTGCATAATCGTCATTATCATATTCATCAGAAGATGCCGATAATACAAAACTACTAAATAATACATAAGAAGAAGCTTCTGAAACTTCTAATGAATCAAGAGAGAAATCTAATGAATCTCCATTTGTACGAATATCTGCTAATAATTGTCCTGCTAAAAAAATTAATAAAAATAAAATACTTAATTTCTTCATAAACTCACCTCTTTATTTTTTATGTTATATAACTTTTACTATTTTCTTTTTTCCAGCTCTAATAATCATTCCCGATTTTGGTGTAACTTTTTCATTCACATCAGTTACTGCTCTATCATCGATTTTAAAGCCTCCTTGCTGTATAAGTCTTCTTGCTTCACTTGTTGAACTCACTAAGTTTAATTCTTTTGTAAGTAAATCAATTACTCCTATTTCTTCTTTAGCTAGTTCTACTTCTGGTAAATCTACATCTAGATTTTTTTTACTAAATACATTTTCAAACCATTCTTTGGCCTTTTTTCCTTCTTCTTCACTATGATATATTTTTACTAGTTCCACACCTAATTGTTTTTTTGCTTCCATTGGGTGTAAATTTCCTTTTTCTATTTCTTTTCTCATTTCAGAAATTTCCTCTAATGGAACCTCTGTAATTGACTCATAATATTTAAACATTAATTCGTCTGAAATAGACATTATTTTCCCAAACATATCATTTGGACTTTCTGTAATACCAATATAATTATTTAATGACTTACTCATTTTTTCCACGCCATCTAAGCCTTCTAATATTGGCATTAACATACATATCTGCTGTTCCTGTCCAGCATTTTTTTGTAAGTCTCTTCCACGTAATAGGTTAAACTTTTGCTCTGTTGCTCCAAGCTCTACATCACACTCTATAGCCACAGAATCATATCCTTGTAAAATAGGGTACATAAATTCCACTATAGAAACTGGTTTATTTTCAGATAGTCTTTTAGCAAAATCTTCTCTTGAAATCATTTGTGCCACTGTAAACTGCGATAATAATCCCAAAACTTCCTCTAAAGATAACTTTTCCAGCCAATCTCCATTATATACTACTTGTGTTTTTTCCAAGTCCAAGATTAATTTTACTTGTTCCAAATAAGTTTCTATATTCTTTTGTATATCTTCTGCACTTAACATTTTTCTTGTTTCCGATTTCCCTGTAGGGTCACCAATTCTAGCTGTAAATGTACCAATTAGAAACTGTACTGTATGACCTAACTCTTGAAACTGTTTTAGTTTTCTAAGAGGTACTGCATGCCCTATGTGCAAGTCTGTACCTGTCGGATCTATACCTAATTTTATTTTCAATGGTTTATTTTCAGATATTGATTTTTCTAGCTTTTTTTTGAATTCATAATCATTTATTATTTCTTCGCAACCTCTTTTTAGTATATTAAACTGTCTTTCCACTTCATTTTTTATGTCCATGTATACTTACTCCTTCTTATATATATATTTTATTAATTCTACAAATTTATTTTCACTCTGAACTTAATTTTTAAAATTTACCAATATTCTAAAAGTCATCCCAACTATCTGAAAATAAAGGAATGAATAAGGATATTACTAAATCCAAAAAAACAATTTTAGCCATGAATTCTCCTTTACATAATCTTTTTAACATTATATCATACTTTTACATATATAAAAACTATGAACAGATTTTATCATATTTCAATTATACACTATTTTCATTAACTTTTTTATCATCTTTTTCTCTTTTTTTATAAAAATACATATAGCATACACCTGTAATTATAATACTTATAATAAAGAAAGGTAAATTTATAATTCTTTGATCTTCTGATATAAATAATGCACTAATATTATTTACTATATGAATAAATATGGGAACCCAAAGGCTTTTTGTCAAAATATAGGCTACTCCAAGTAATATTCCAATTAATGTAGTGTATATAAGCTGTACCAAATTTAAATGATAAATACCAAATAGTATTCCTTGAACCACAATAACTAAGGAAATCGGCATCATTTTTTCTAACTCTTTAAATATGAGTCCTCTAAAAATCACTTCTTCTATTATAGGTCCTACTATTCCCACTCCTAATATTGCAATAATGGTATTTGTACTAGTTATCATCTCTGACATAAACATAAACTTTGTGAGAGCATCTTTAAATATATCAAATTTCAATAATTGAATTACAAGATATTCATTTATACTATTTAATGTAAATCCTAAAATTAAAGCAATAATTAAGTAATGAAACTTCACTTTTTTAAAATTACAAATTTTAAAAAACTTTTGTTTTCTTAAATACGATATTCCCCAATATATGAAAAAGGAAATAGTTCCAGAGATAATAATTGATGTTATTAAAGCATTTCCCATTGCTTTTGTACTATTAAGTCCTTGTGTTGAGACTGTTTCCAATACTTTTACAAAAGCTACTCCAAAAATCATAAATAAAATTTGAAAAAAATAATATATTACTAAATATAAAATTATGAATAGCATTCCCTTAAAAATTTTCATCACTCAAGCTCCCTTCTCTTTTTATTACTTAATAATATACACTTTATACTTAATTTTTTCAAGCCAATTACTAGTTTATGATAGTTTTTATATAAATAAACAAAAAATTATACTTATAAAGACAGGATCCTCTGAACTTTTTTACTTCTTATGTTTAATTACGAATATTTCTTATAAATTCATACTATATTTTTTTTAATATTCCAAAACTTTATATAAAAAGATGGTATAATTAAATAAATAATTTAAAATTGAAAGGGTGATTTCATGCTTTTAATCGGTGATGCCGACACTACCAAAAATATTGACAACTATGCAGTAACTAACTTAAATATACCAAGTATTGTTCTTATGGAAAATGCTGCTATTAACTTTGTAAAAACACTAAATAAAAGTCTCGATAATTTTCTCATAATCTGTGGTAAGGGTAATAATGGCGGTGACGGCTATGCAATAGCAAGGCAACTTCTATCTTTAAATAAAAATGTTTCAATTTTTTCATGTGAAACAAATAATATGAGCATTGACTGTGAAATAAATTATACAATTTGTAAAAACCTTGGCATACATATAGAAACTAATTTTGAAAATTTGATGTCATTACTACAGTCTTGCTCTGTTATTATAGATTCTATTTTTGGTACAGGCTTAGATAAAAAATTAAATGAACCTTATGAAAAAATAATTTCTCTTATTAATAAAGCAAATAAATATACTGTCTCAGTAGATATTCCATCTGGTATAAATAGCACTACTGGAGAAATTATGGGCATTTGTGTCAAAGCAAATCAGACAATTTCTTTTGTAACCTATAAACAAGGCTTTTTAAACTATGATATTTTGGATTTTTTAGGGAAAGTCACTATTGTAAATATTGGAATTCCTAAAGCTATCAAAAATAAATTTTCTAAGAAATTTTTACTAGATAAAAAATATATAAGAAAACTTTATAAACCACGTTCAAAATCTGCACATAAAGGAAACTTTGGACATTCATTAATATTAGCAGGTTCTATTGGTTTCACAGGAGCTTCTATTATTTCAGCTAATTCTGCTGTAAAAACTGGTTCTGGCTTGGTTACCCTGATTACTCATAAAGAAGTACAAAGTATAGTATCTGAACAAACTCTAGAAGCCATGACCGCTAATTTTGATGATAAAGATCATTTTTTAGACCTCTTAAATAAGGCAGATTCTATTGCCTTCGGTCCTGGACTTGGAAATAATAGCTCTACTTTAGAATTACTTGAATTAGTAATTAATAACACTAAAACTCCCGTTATTCTAGATGCTGATGGTATAAATGCCTCATCAAATAAGCCAAGTCTCCTAAAAAGCTTAGAAAATAGAGCTATATTTACACCTCATTCTGGTGAATTTGCAAGATTGTCTGGATATTCTATTAATCAGATCAACCATAATCGCATTAAACTAGCGATAGAGTTTGCTAAGAAAAATTCTGTTATTTTAGTATTAAAAGGGCATAATACTATTATTACAGATGGAAGTGAACTCTTTGTGAACACAACAGGAAATTCTCATATGTCTAATGGGGGAATGGGAGATAGCTTAACAGGAATTATTACATCTTTAGTTTCACAAGGATATTCTTTACTAGACTCTGCTAATATTGGGTGCTTTTTACATGGATATATTGGTGATAAATTAGAAAAAAATCTTGAAGTGATTACAGCAGGAGATATAATAAATAATATTCCAAAATATCAAAAAAAAATCTTTAGATAAGCTATTCAATAGAAATTATTAGACGAAACCTTTAATCTCCAAAATATTATAAAAAAAAAAAAATGATAATTTTTATTATTTTTTTTTATATATTTTCAGATTTCATTTTATGCTACAATAACTGTGCTAGAACATAATAATAGTAATAATATTTTTTTATTCAAAAAGAGACTTCCTCAAATATTTTTGAGAATAGTCTCTTTTTAAAGTTTCGATACTTTTATCTATAAAACTAGCTTTAAATATAGCCTGTCTTCACCTTTACCATATTCTTCTTCTAATAACTCTACTTCTTTGAAATCATGTTTAAAATAAAGGTTTTTTGCAGCTTCATTTTTAGGATCTACAGTTAATGATAAAACTTCCACTTTATTTTTTCTCATTTCATTTATTGTAAATTTTAAAAGTTCTGAGCCATAACCATTTCCCGAATACTTTTCTTTTGTGAAAAAGCCATATATGTACACTTCTTCATTATCAAATGCCTTCATTAATTCCACTGCTGAAATGACCTCATTATTATCTATCATTGCATAAATTTTTCCATATCTAACAAAGGGCATTATTGTCCATCTTCCAATACTCCCATCACCAAATATCTCTGTTTCATAATTTACTATATCAGTAATATAATCTGTATTATGTGCTTCTATTTTTATTATCTCCATGATATTCTCCTTATGTAAAACCTTAAAATTTTATCATCATTAAAATCATTTTAGCTTAAAACTAATACTCTACTTCATATAAGTAAAGTCCTTCAGAAGGGGCAAGTATTTTTTCATCATCTCCATTTGGATTTTCTAATTTCTTGATCATATAATCTTTTTCTCTTTTTTCAAAATAAACTGCTAATGCACTTCCTATAATAATTCTTACCATTGTTTTTAAAAATGCTTTTCCCTGTATTAAAATATGCAATTTATCTTCTTTATTATAACACTCTATTTTTATTATTTCTCTTTCAGGATCCTTATTATCCTTATCTTTTTTTCTAAAACTATCAAAATTATGTCTTCCTATTAAAGGAGTTAGAATTTTTAGAAGTTCCTCTGCATCAACACTATTTTCCAAAGGAGATACATACTCACTTTCAAAAGGTGATATATCATTTTTTAACTTCATAATATAAAGGTATGTTCTATTTTTCGCAGAAAACCTCGAATGAAAATCTTCTCCCACTTCTTCTATATCTAATATTTTTATCTCTTTAGATAACTTTTTATTTATAGTTCTTTTTATTATATCTATCTTAATATCTTTTTCCATGCGAAAATTAGATACCTGCCCTAGAGCATGGACGCCCTTGTCTGTCCTTCCAGAAGATAAGAGATTTACATCTTCATCAAAGTAATCCTTAATGGTTTTCTCGATACTTCCTTGCACTGTTTTACTATTTAACTGTTTTTGAAATCCATGAAACTTTGAACCATCATACTCATATGTGATTTTTATATTCTTCATCTTCACTCCTGTTTCATTATTCTTGTTCTTATTTTTGATATTCTTTATTATAACAAGTCAGAAGAAGTTTATCAAATTAAAAAGAGACCCATCTCTGAGCCCCTTGAAGGAGTTTATGAAGAAAAAATTTTATTACTTTTTCTTAATAGAGTAATTATAGACCTTTTTCCTTAGCTACTCCTTTTTTTACTCTTAATATTGAATTTGATAATTTAAAGATAATTCTAATCCAATCTTTCCAACATTTTTTCATTATATCCAAATAAATATGTTAGTATAAATCCACCTAAATATGATGTAAGAAGTGCTATTAAGTACCACATCCATTTACCATTAGCTATTAAAGTTACTAAAAGTATACCAGATGGTCCAAATGCTAACGCTCCCACATTATTTACAGCTGCCAATACCATTCCTCCAAATCCAGCACCTAAACATGCTGTAATAAATGGATAAAACAAAGGTAATGAAACGCCATAAATCAATGGTTCTCCAATTCCTAAAAAGCCTATTGGTAAAGCTGATTTTATTGTTTCTTTTAATTTTTTATTTTTAGTTTTTACTAAAATAGCAAGTGCTGCTCCTACCTGTCCACCACCTGCCATAGCAAGTATTGGTAATAATACAGTATATCCTTGTGTCTGAATAAGCTGTATATGTATTGGAGTTAATCCCTGATGAATTCCAAGCATCACTAAAGGAAGAAAAGAAGCTGCTAATATATATCCTCCTATTGCACCCCAAGAATTTAGCATTATATCCACTAAAAGCCAAGTTATAAACTTCATAATTAATGCTGCTATAGGCATAATTATAATTATTGTTATTATCCCACCAATAAGTATAGTTAAAAATGGAATAAAAAATAAATCTAACGATGCCGGAATAATTTTTCTAAGTTTTTTCTCAATATATGAAAACATAAATGCTGCAAATATAACTCCTATAACTCCTCCTAAATTAGGAGATAACTTTATAAAACCATTAAAAAGAGTTAATGGCTGTTCAGGAAGACCAGCTAGAGCTGGTGCCATTATTAATCCTCCTGCTATAGCTCCTAATACTGGAGTCCCACCAAATTCTTTACTTGCATTATGCCCCACTAATACATTTAATGAAGCTAAAAGTAGCATTCCTGCTGCTGCAAATAGTGAATACCAAGAGTTCCCTACTATTGACGGATCAATTATTTTCCAAACATTTGCTATTGCTAAAATTAATCCTGTTCCTACAAATCCAGGTATTAAAGGAATAAAAATATTCCCAACATGTTTTAACCCTCTTTGTAACGGACTCTTTTGTTTGGACTTAACCTTTTCTTTTGTTTCATCTGCTATACTTTCGAAATTTATATTTTCACCATTAAATTCTGAATTATCAGAAATTCCAGAAATTTGCCCAAAAGCTTCACGAAGTCTTTGTGCATGTCCAGGTCCAACTATTATTTGCGCCTGTTCACCTTCAACTACTCCTAAGACTCCCTTTATATCCTTTATTTCTTTTACATTTACCAGACTACTGTCTTTTAATTCTACACGTAGCCTAGTCATGCAATTAGTAAAGCTTTGTACGTTATTTTTTCCGCCTAAATTTAATAAAATCTTTTCTGCTGAATCCTTATAATTCATCCTAACGCCTCCTTATATTTTATTTCTACCAAACTATTTTATTGCTTTTCTTACAAATCCTTCTGCTATATCTAATCTAGCTCTAGCTTCTTCATATGAACAGTCTGTAAGTATCATAACTATTGCCACTTTCACTTTTCCATCTGCTTCTTCTAATTTCTTTTCAGCTTCTTCATAAGAAACTCCTGTAGCCTCCATAACAATCCTCTTTGATCTTTCTACTAACTTTTCATTTGTAGCTCTGACATCTACCATTAAGTTGCCATAAACTTTACCTACACCCACCATTGAAGCTGTAGAAATCATATTTAGTATTAACTTTTGAGCTGTTCCTGCTTTTAATCTAGTCGATCCTGTAAGAACTTCAGGTCCACAATCTACTTCTATTGATATTTTTGCATACTTTGATATCTCTGCATTTTTATTACAACTTATAGAAATAGTTTTGGCACCTATTTCATCTGCATATTTCAGGCCTCCTATAACATAAGGAGTTCTTCCACTTGCAGCTATTCCTACAACAGTGTCTTTTTTAGTTAAATTTAGTTTCTTAAAATCCTGTACAGCTAACTCTTCTGAATCTTCTGCTCCTTCTACAGCCTTTACAAAAGCTTTTTCCCCGCCTGCTATTAAACCTTGTACTTCATCAGTAGTTCCAAATGTTGGAGAACATTCAACAGCATCTAAAACTCCAAGTCTTCCACTAGTTCCAGCACCAAAATATATAAGTCTTCCGCCTTTTTTCAAGCTTTCTGTAATTGTCAGTACAGCTTTTTCTATCTCTGGTAAAGCTTCACCTACTACAACTGCTACTTTTCTATCCTCATGATTCATAATTTTTAAAAACTCATGCGGTGTTAATTGATCTAAATTTGTTGTATCTGGATTTCTTCTTTCAGTTGTTAACTTGTCTAACATATTTCTCCACCTCTCTTATTTTTTTATTCTTAATCTTCAATATTTCATTTTATAGTATATAAAATTTAAACTTTTCTCCTTCTTTTATAAGATCAACTAGCCTACCATCATCACAGGTATTCCCTAACACATTCACCCTGTAATCTGCTGGTAAATCCTTCTTTGTTATTTGTAAGCTTCCCGAGTATCTTCCATAATGTTTATTATCAAGTGTTATCGAACCTTTACTTCTATTTATAGTATTAAATATATTTACTTCTTTTTTATCTTCCATAGTTAACATTTCTGATCGTATGGCATCTTCAGCAAAATCTAGCCTCTGTTTATGAGTTGCAGATAAGTAATTCATATATTTTTCCTTTACTTCATCAGAAACTATTATTGGAATAAACCATTCATCTTTCACTATCGCCCCTAAGCTCTCTAGCTCCCTCTCACTTGACATACTGTCTCCTAGCAAAACTATATCCACTCCTTCATAAAAAAGCTCCTGTGCTCCCACAATTGGGTGAAGATGTCTGTGAACTTCTAAGGTAGGCAGTCCTTCATATATAGGTCCTCTTTTATAACTTTGACTTGGTACAAAGGCCATTATTTCAAAACCTGTTTCTTTAAAAAACTTATTTCTCTTTCTTAGTAATTCCAATGAGATACCTGTATTATTTCTAGGATAGTAATTATGACAGACAGTTATTTTTTCTTTATTCAAACCCAGATTAACCAATCTTTCTATCCATTCTTTTGAAATAGTGGAAGCATTTAGTTGTATTCTATATTTCTTACTTAATTCTACTATTTCCTCGTCATTAAATCCAAAATCCAGCCTTAAAGCATATATTGAGTATTTATCCCAATCAAATTCAGAATAAAAATCTTTTGAAATATCTACTATTAATTTCATGTTTCTTTTTTTCGTTTCTTCTAATATTATTTGAAATTCTTTCTTTACTCTTTCCCTCTCTAAGTTAGGTATATGAACAGATGTAAAAACGTATTCTATTCCTCTAACATGAGCTTTTTCTATATATTTTATATTCTCTTTCATTGTATAATCCAAACCTGGAAATACTGAAATTCCTATCATTCCTTTCACCTCTTATTGGGATATTTTTGTTTTTTATTATTAAAATTTTAGTATAAAATTATATTTCTTATTATAACACTATAATCTTACACATAAAAGAGTAAAAATGAAACTATTAAAAATAATAACAAACCTTTCAATTTTTTGTCATTGTAAGGAACAAAGTGACGCGACAATCTATTTTTCTTCCTTAATCGCTCAATCCCAATTAACCCTTACAAAAGAAAAAAGACCACACCCTTAAAACTGGATCATGATCTCTTTTACTCTTAATATCTATTTTTTATTTACTTCACATCAACATAATAAAAATCATATCCAGAAGCAATCTTAGTAAAATTCATATCTTTTACTCTTTCACTTACAGCAACATTTTTTATATTATAAGTTAACATCGCTATTGGCAGTTCTTTTCCTAATATTTTTTCTGCATCCATCATACTCTTCATTCTTATATTATTGTCAGCACTTCCTTTAGCAGTATCCATTAACTTGTCATACTCTGCACTTGACCAATTTGTCTTGTTATTCCCTCCATTTGTTACCCACATATCCATATATGTCATCGGATCTAAATAGTCAGGTCCCCAGTGTGAAAGATCCATATCATAATTTCCTTGTGTTTCATTTTGAGCAAATATTTTAAATGTATTAGTTTCTATTTTTACGTCTATTCCTAATACAACTCTTAATTTTTCTTGTAAGTATTCTGCTATCTTTTGATTATCAGGCCCATCATATATCATAAGACCTAATGTAGTTTTCCCTGTAATTCCTAACTCTTTCAAACCTTCTTGAAATAATTGTTTTGCTTTTTCTGCATTATACTTTTCAAACACATCTCCATTTTCTTTTCTAAAATCTCCTCCATTTGCTCCCCCATATCCTTCTGGAACAAAGCCATATGCTGGTTTAAAATTCCCTTTAGAAACACTGTTTGTAAGTTCATCTCTATCTATAGCCATTGATATTGCTTCTCTGACTTTTTGATTTGATAAAAGTTTATTTTTTACATTAAATTTCAAGAATTTTATCGATCCTTTATTATATGAAAATAATCTTTTATCATTCTGAAATTCTATTAATTGCTCTCCAGATAATTCTGTAGTATCTAATTCCCCATTTTTAAAAGCATTTAATGCTGCCGAACTATCAGAAATCATTTTTATCTCTAATTCATCTAAGTGAATTGCATTTTTATTCCAGTAATTATCATTCTTTACAAGAATTATATTAGTTTCAGGTGTCCATTTTTCCATTTTATAAGGACCATTCCCCATTATTTTATCTGCTTTTAGTGAGAAGTCTTTTCCTGCTTCATTATAAAACTTTTCATTTATTGGATAGTAAGTTGGAAATGATAGTAATGATACTAAGTATGGTGTAGGTCTATCCAATATTATTTCTAGCGTACTATCGTCTACTACTTTTATCGCTACTTCTTCCTTTTTACCTTTACCTTCATTATATGCCTGTGCACCTTTTATATAGTATAATTCATATGCATATTCTGAAGCTGTTTTAGGATCTAATGCTCTCAACCACGCAAAAGCAAAATCTTTTGCTGTTACTGCATCCCCATTAGCCCACTTCATTCCTGCTCTTAAGTGAAATGTCCACTTTAGCCCATCTTCACTAACATCCCATTTTTCTGCTGCTGCAGGTACTACTTTTCCTTCTTTGTCTAATCTTGTTAATCCCTCATATAATAAAGTATCAATTGTAATTCCAGAAGCATCAGACGCTAATTGTGGATCTAAACTCTTTGGCTCTGACTGTAAGTTAACAGCTATTTTCTTGCCAATTCCTTTCTCTTCCGACTTGCCACATGAAATTACAAAAACAGACAGTACTATAAATACTAAAAATAACTTTTTCATTGTTACACCATCCTCTGTATTTAAAATTCTAATTTTTATTAAGTAAAATATATTTAGGATATTTTATCATTCTTTATACTTTAATTGCAAGCATTCTTGATAAAAATTTGTATATTAAACTATTCATTTTTTTTATGTACTTAATTTAAATTTCAAAAGATTGTATTATAAGAAAAGACTCTCTTCAAGTACATAAATTTTCCAATATATTTTTTAAATAATAATTTCATTTTTCACAGTAAAATTGCTACTTATGTAAAAATTTTCTATCATTATTTTTTCATTTATTTTTAGAATTTCTGAAAAATAAAAAGTCTAAAAAAAATAAACTAATTAAATAAATAAATCCTCCTAAGTTAAAAATTTTTCTTATAATCTAATAAAATTTAAAACTAAATAATCAATCTATATTTTTTTATTCTAATTAATAAAAAAATATACTCAATATGCCATAAAAAATCTATCATTTTTGAATATTTTAGTCGTAAATAATATAAAAATCTTTGTAACATGACTGTAACATAGTTATTTATTAAGGTTAAAGTATCAATTGTTTTATCTTTAATATCATTGAAATGCAAATAAAAGTGGAGTATACTCTAAAAATAAATTATATCTTTAGGAGGAAACAATTAATGATCACGAAAAAAATTTTTATTAAAATCGGTATTTTGGTTTTATTGACTGGGACTATCTTTTCTGAATCCCCAAAATCAAATCCTTATCTCTCAGCACCTGTATACAGTATAACTCATTTTGATTCATCACAATCTGACTCATTTCCATATGAGGTAAAAAAAGGAAATTACTCAGTAAATCTTCAAAATATGAAGCATGTTTCAGGAGGACCTATAAACATAATAACTCTTGCTTCCACATCACCAGATTATATGTGGGGTGTTTCTACACAAGGAGTAACTTATATTGATGTAAAAAATGGTGAATTCAAAGAGATTTCAAGACTTAATGCACCAGGAATGGATGTTATTACAGATGAACAACACAAAGAAGTCTTAAATAAAAAATATAGTAATGTATCTGAAGTAGAAGATGCTGTTAAAAATATTTATAAAATAGATGATGGAGTTAAGAGATTAGCAAATGGAACTTATAATGTTGTAGATTCTGATAATACAGTGTATGCAAACTTTAATGGTAGCAATGTATATGCTTTTTCTCTTGTTGATAAAAATGATCCAGCCAAAGGAATTAAAGTAGACAGAATCCTTGATACAAAAACATTCTTAGCAAGCAATGAACACATACAAGGTATCAGTATGACATATGATGGGAAAATAATCATTGTAGGGACACATTCGATTACAGTTGCAGATAGAGACTTTAAAAATTATAAAACAGCACAATTTGAAAATGATGAATATGTATCAAATTCAGTAGCAGTTGATGAAAAAAATGCAATTTACGTAGCATCAGATAAATATATGAGAAAAATTATATGGACAGGAACAGAAATTTCAGAAGATGAAAAAGATGGAGCTTGGAAAACAGAGTATGAAATTGGACAACAGCCACCTTCAGTAAAATTTGGTAAAGGAACTGGCTCTACACCAACTTTAATGGGATTTGGTTCTGATGAAGATAAACTTGTAGTTATAACAGATGGGGCAAACAAAATGAACATAGTGGCATTTTGGAGAGATGAAATTCCAGCTGGATTTAAGCAACAAGCAGGAACTAAATCAAATCGTATAGCAGGACAAATGCCAATTACAGCAGGTCTACCAAAAAATTCAAAATGGATACAGACTGAACAATCAGTTGTAGTAAAAAATTATGGTGCATTTGTAATTAATAACATCGTTGATGCTGCTCCAGAAGATAGAATGGTCGGAGTTATTGCATTAGGACCAGTTATAAAACCACCTACAGGGGCTGAAAGAGTGGAATGGGATACGAAAACTAACTCTTGGAAATCAGTTTGGACTAGAGGAGATGTCTCATCAATTAGCATGGTTCCAGCTGTAAGCTCGAAATCAAACCTAGTTTTTGTAAATGGATATACTGAAAAAAATGGATGGGAAGTAACAGGTATGAACTGGGACACTGGAAAAACAGAACATAGAACAATTTTTGGAAATGACAACTTTGGAAATGGAGCTTATGCAATCATCCAATTTTTACCAAATGGTGATATGATTTTTAATAGTATTGGCGGGCCATTTAGAGTAACTTACTAAAATTTTATCTAAAAATATACTATAAAGTATAAAAAAGGTTATTAGAGTGTTACAAAGCACTTCTAAATAACCTTTTTTTATTTTTTGACTAAAACCTACTTTAATTTTAAGTTTGAGAAAAATACATCTAGTCATAAAAATTTTTGTGTAAACTAATCTATACTTGCATCATATAAATAAAATTCTGTTCCTATACCTTTGAAGTATACATTCTTTACTTTAGGATTTAACATTGCTATTCTTGTATTAAATGTAAGGATACCAATCGGCATATCTTCACCTAATATTTTTTCTGCCTCCATCATAGCATTCATTCTTACTGTATTATCACCACTATTATTAGCTATTTTTATCAATTCATCGTATTTAGGATTAGTATAAGAAGTGTGATTATTTCCTCCATTAGTAATCCATAAATCCATATATGTCATAGGATCAGCATAGTCAGCTCCCCATCCAGCTAAAGCTATATCATAATTCTTTTGTTCTAATTTAGACATTCTTTCTTTAAATGGTAATGGTTCTATTCTCAGATCAAAATTTAATACTGTTCTTAATTTTTCCTGTACATACTCTGCTATTTTTTTATTACTTCCCTGATCATTTATAACTATAGAAATATCTGGAGCCTTATCCATTCCTAATTCTTTTAGTCCTTCTTCAAAAAGCCTTTTTGCTTCTTCAGGATTATAGTGAGGATATACATCTCCATTTTCTTCTCTAAAACTTTTTTCTTTCCCTTTAAATCCAGTTGGAACCATTCCATAAGCTGACTTTGCAGAACCTCTTAAAATCGTATTTACCATCTCATCTTTATCAATTGCCAAAGTCAAAGCCTGTCTAATTTTTTTATTACTTAAAAATTTATTTTTCAGATTATACTCTAAATACCAGACTGTATTATTATTAAATACATGAACTCTTTCATCTTTTTCATATTTTGAATATTGTTCTGCCGTTAATCTAATTAAATCAACCTCACCATTAGTAAAAGCATTTAGCGCTGATGCACTTTCTGCAATAAGCTTAACTTCAATAACATCTAACTTTATCTGATCTTTATTCCAATAATTTTCATTTTTCACTAATATAAAATTAGAATCATGAGCCCATTTTTCTATTTTATAAGGACCACTATATTCCATATCTTTGGCTTCTACAGCAAAGTCTTTTCCTTTTTCATTAAAATATTTCTCATTTACTGGAGAATAAGTTGTATAAGCAGCTAATGAGGCAAAGTAAGCAGTTGGACGTTCTAAAACTACTTCTAATGTCTTATCATCTATTACTTTTATTGCAACATCTTCTCTTTTTCCATCTCCCTCATTATACGCTCTTGCCCCTTTTATAGGATAAAGCATATATGCATATTCAGATACTGTATTTTTATCTAGTACTCTTAACCATGCAAATTTAAAATCATTTGCTGTAATTGGTTCCCCTCCTGACCATTTTATCCCATCTCTCAAGTGGAAAGTCCATGTTAATCCATCTTCACTTACATCCCATTTTTCTGCCAAACCAGCCACAGGGTTTCCGTCTTTATCCTGCCTTGTCAAACCTTCACTCACTAACGAATTTATTGCAATTCCAGTCTGATCATTAACCAATCCCGGATCTATAGATTTTGGTTCAGCATCCTCATTAACAATCAATTTTTTTATCGACTTATCATTTCCCTTTTCTCCGCATGAAACAAACAAACACATTAATATTAATAATAAAAACAGCTTTTTCATTTTTTCTCCCTTCATGATTTTATTTCACTCTATAATAACATTCTACTAAATTTTTATCTTTTTTACTACCTATTGTATTCTTCCTTTTTTATATTAACACAAACACATGACCTACAATTTATCTTTTTGTAAATAAAAACTCTTTTTATTGAATAATATATCAAAAAAAAAATTATAAACTAAGAAATTTCTATTATTGATATTAACTTTCTTGACTTTTATATATGTAGTTAGTATAATAATTTATGTAAACGTTATGAATAATCCTTGTGGTTAATTAAGAATTATATATAGTTTTCATCAATTCATTAATAATAAAAAACCGTTCCAAAATCTATTAACTTTCATAATTTATTTAATCTTTTTATATACTAATTAAGCATATAAATTAAATTTTTATGTAATATTATAATGAATAAAAAATTGTAGTTATAATTTTTTCTAGCAAGAATCACACTAACTATAAAGATTCCACCTATAACAAAACTTTTGTTATTTTTTCGCAAGGATTAATTAAATGATTTTCATAACAATTTAATATCTTATATGAAGGAGTGATTTATGAAAAGAAACTTTTTATTGGCAGTAACATTAATAGCGCTTCTCGCTAGTTGTGGAAGTTCTGGAGGAGGTGGCGGTGGTGGAAATGGCGGAACTAGTCCTGCTACTCCCACTCCTGTTACACCTACACCGCCCCCTACACCACCAGTTCCTACCCCTAGTGCTCCCGATGTTCCATTTAGTACCAGTGACCCTCATAATACAAACCCTGCAAAAAATCAAGGTCTTGATGGAACAGGCGTTGTTGTAGGTATTATCGACAGCAGTTTTGAAGGAATGAATCCAGAATTTCTGACTTCACCTGGAGTATCACGTTTAATTGTTGATAGTAATTTTACTGGTAATAGCAACCCACATGGCAGCTTAGTGGCTGAAATAATTGGAGGAAAAAGAATTGGTATTGCTCCTAATATTAAAATGGAGGCTATTTCTGCTGGTGTAACATGTTCAAATGGTGAAAATGAGTGTGTAGATGCTACAAGACTTATGTATGATACTCTATATAATAAAGGTGTTCGGATTTTTAATCAGTCTTTTGGTTCTAGTGATGACAGCATTATCATGGCAACTAAAAATAATTATCCACTTTCTGACCCTGTTATTAATTTTTACCAGCAAAAAACTGCTACAGACTCTTTATTTATCTGGGCAACAGGTAATTCTAAGCTCACTCAACCAGGGGCTGAAGCCGGTCTTCCATACTTATATCCTAGTTTGCAAAAAGGTTGGCTTGCTGTTACAGCTGTGGATTCTAAAACCGGCCTAATTAGCGACTATGCTAATAAATGTGGAGTAGCTATGAACTGGTGTTTAGCAGCTGTTGGGGATTATGATTTTTATGTTGAAAATGTAACTGGAAAAGGGACTTCTTTTTCTACTCCCACTGTAACTGGGGCCGCTGGATTAGTAAAGCAAAAATATAGTTGGATGAATGGTGATCTTATAAGACAAACTCTTCTATCTACTGCAACTGACAAGGGTGATCTAGGTGTAGATAAGATTTATGGTTGGGGTTTACTAAATGTTGGTAAAGCCGTTAATGGACCTGCATTATTTGATAAAAGACTTGCCTTAGCTAACTATGTTTTCGTGACATTTGATTCAGTTACTTCAAAATTTGAAAATGATATTAGCGGAGATGCCGGACTTGTGAAAAACGGAACAGGAACATTAGTTCTAACAGGGAATAATACTTATACTGGAGAAAACGTTGTAAATGGAGGCGTTTTACAGGTAAATGGAAAAGTTTTATCACAAGTTAATGTAACAAAAAATGGAACTCTTTCTAGTAATGGAGGCTATATTGGTAATGATGTTATCAATGAAGGGGGAACTTTTATTAATAAAAGTAATGGTACTACAATAAATGGAAACTATATTGCAAGTACTGATTCTGTCACTGAAAGTGATATAAACGCAACTATAAAAATTAAAGGAAAAGCAGTTTTATCAGGTTCTCAGCTTAAAGTAAATTCTCCTAAAGATGAGAATAGTAATCCCGTTTATGTAAGTGCAAATAATGGAATAACGAATAAAATTATAGTTGCAGATAATGGTATCGAAAGTGGTTTTAATTCTATTAATACACCTATACTTTTAAAATCAGAAGTTAAATATAATCCTAATAATGTGGAATTAAATTTAGAGAGAAAAAATATTTCTGCTTATGCTTCACAAGCTTATAATTCAGATGCAACAAGAGATAACTCATCTGAAAATTTAGAGCAAGTCTTTAGAGTTTTAGATAATTCTACTGGAAAAGATAAGTTTAGAACTCAGGCAGCGCTTTTACAGCAATCTTCTGCTAAGACTCTAGCCGTTACATTGGATAGCCTTTCAGGACAGATATATGCCTCTGCACAAGCACTAACTTTCCAACAATCACAAACTATAAATAAAGATTTATCTAATAGATTAGTAATGTTAGGAAGCATGGAAAATAATAATGATAATTCTACAGGTTTATGGTTTAATGGTATTGGATCTGTGGGTAAACTCTATGAATCTGGTTATGCAGAAGCTGATACTTATTTATATGGTGGACAAATAGGTATTGATAAGAGTATAAATGCCAATACTATATTAGGTATTGCTCTTTCTTTCTCTGATTCAAAGGCTGACTTTAATAGATATGCTGGAGAATCAAAAAGTCAAAATGCTGGTTTATCAATTTATGGTAGATATGGAAAAACTGATGACAGCTTCTATCTATTAGGAAGACTAGGAGGGGCTTATGTAGCTAGTGGCGTCGAAAGGGATGTTATAATAGGTTCTAATGTAGAAAATCTTTCGATTGATCATAATGACTATGTTCTGTCAGGATATGGCGAGGTTGGATATAAGTTTAAAACTTCTAAAAACACAAGTATTACTCCATTTGCTGGTCTTATGTATGATAGTGTAACAAGAGGAAGTTTTTCAGAGGATAACAGTCTTTTTGGTTTAGAGGCTGACAGCAAAACATATGATCAAACATCAGGCTTACTAGGTTTAAGAGCAGAAACAAACTTTAACTGGTTTGCAGGAAGAACTACACTTCAAGGATATCTTTCATGGCAATGGGCATTTAATGACGAAGACTTATCATTTGAAGCTTCTTATGTAGGTTTAAGTAATGAAAAGTTTAAAGTAAAAGGTATTGGGCTTTCTAATGATACTGCATGGGTAGGTATTGGAGCTCTTACTGAAATTAATTCAGACTGGGCTTGGTATGCTAACTATGATATGCAAATTGAAAGTTCAAAAACTACAAATAATGTTTTCTCTGTTGGTGCAAGGTTGACATTGAATTAATGAGAATTAAGTAAGAAAAAATGGCTATTTTAGAGTATTTTTATAATACCTAAAATAAGCCATTCCCTTTATTCTTGTCATTCTGAGGAGTAAAGCGACGTAAGAATCTATAACAATAATTGCTTTAAAATAATAATAAGCTAAAAACCTATCTTTATTTCAAATGCTTTTAAAGTTGAATTCCTATGTTGCTTTATTTTTATTAATTTATTTTATTCTATTGTTGCATCATATAAACAATAACATCTTTCTCATTTCACCCTCCTAAATTATAAGAGCCCTCACTATTTGATTATAAAAATCTAAAGTGAGAGCCCTCATTATATCCTATTTTAACTTACCTTACTTAACACTCGCATCATATAAATAAAATTCTGAACCAGTTGGCTTAAATTTCATATCTAATAATCTTGGGTTTACCAAAGCTACTTGCTTTCTGAAATAAAGCATTCCAGCTGGCATATCATCTCCAAGTATTTTTTCTGCTTGTATCATTGCTTCTATTCTTGTTTTTTGATCTGGACTAGTCTGTCCTATTTTTATTAATTCATCATATTTAGGATTTGAATATGAAGTATGATTATTTCCACCACCAGTTAGCCATAAATCCATGTAACTTAATGCATCATTATAGTCCGCACTCCATCCTGCTAATACTATATCAAAATCTTTTTGCGTCATTTTTGCTAGTCTTTCTTTAAATGGTAATAATTGAACATCTAATTCTAATCCTAGTTCTTTTCTTATTTTTTCTTGTACATATTGAATTACTTTTTTATTATTTCCAGAATCATTAAATATTATAGAAACTTTTGGTGCTTTATCTAATCCTAATTCCTTTAATCCCTCTGCGTATAATTTTCTTGCTTCATCTGGATTATAGTGTGGGAAAGTGTCTCCTGCTTCTTCTCTAAATGACTTACTTACACCTTGAATAAATTCTGGAACATAACCATAAGCTGGTTTACCCATTTGTTGCAGTATTCCACCTAGTTCTTCTTTATCTACTGCCAAAGTTAAAGCCTGTCTTATTTTTTTATTGCTTAAAAATTTATTTTTTAAATTATATTCTAAATACCATACTGACCCATCATCATAAGGAGTTAGTCTTTTATCATCTTTGAATTCTTGGTACTGTTCCACTGTAATAGCTGTTACATCTAACTCATCATTTTTAAAAGCTCCTAATGAAGCTGATGTATCATTTATTAGTTTTACTTTTACATTATCTATTTTTACATTAGCTTTATCCCAGTAATTTTCATTTTTTACTAGGTCTAAACCTTCATTATGAGTCCATTTTACTAATTTATATGGCCCACTTGAAAGTACTTTTCCTGAATCTAGAGCATATGATTCTCCTACACTTGCATAAAACTTTTCATTTATTGGTGCAAAAGTTTGAAAGCTTAATAGTGCGGGAAGATAAGCTGTTGGACTCTTAAGTGTAACTTCTAATGTCTTATCATCTATTACTTTTATTCCTACATCTTCCTTCGATCCTTTACCTGTGTTAAACTCTTCTGCTCCTTTGATTGGGTAAATCATATAAGCATACTCTGCTGCAGTTTTAGGATCTACTGCTCTTAACCATCCAAATTTAAAATCTGCTGCTGTTATTGGTTCTCCATTTTCCCATTTTGCATCTCTTAAATGAAATGTCCAAACTAGACCATCTTCACTTATGTCCCATTTTTCTGCAATTCCTGGTACAGGGTTTCCTTTTTCATCTTGTCTTGTTAATCCCTCTGTTAATAGAGCATTTAACTTTGTTGCTGATGTATCTGTTGCTAACTGTGGATCAATTGTCTTTGGTTCGTCAATAAAGTTTAAAGTTACAGTAGTTCCACTTGTTTTCGTACCACCACAAGATAAAATCATAATAAACAAAGTTAACATTAAAAATAGTTTTTTCATTTTTCCTCCTAATATAATTCTTCTTTTATTCTATAGTAGCTTTTGAAAGATCTATTGGTGCTCCTACTGATTTAAAGTGAACATTTTTTACTCTTGGATTTACTAAAATATTTACTGATTGATAATATATTCCTGAATATGGGAATTCTTTTGTAATCATTATCTCTGCATCCTTCATTGCTTTCATTCTTTCTTCATGGTTATTACTTTTTCTACCAATATCTAAAAGTCTATCATATTCTGAACTTACATATCTAGGTATGTTCATTTCAGTATTTGAGAAAAATAATTCTAAATATGTCATTGCATCTGAGTAATCAGGCCCCCAAGAATATCTTACTATATCAAAATCTCCTGATCTAGATCTAGCTATTCTATCTTTCTTTGTAGTCTGATCTACTGAAACATCTATTCCTAATTTTTCTTTCCATTGTGCCTGATAAAATTCTGCTTCTTTTTTAGCTGTTCCTTGCTCGTCTATTAATAGCGCTAATTTTACATCAGCTGGTGTTTTTCCAAGTTCTTTTAATCCTTCTTCAAATAATGCTTTTATATCTAAGTCTTTATACTGTGCATAAAGATCTCCATTTTCTTTTCTAAAATCATCTTTTAGACCTGGTACTCCAGAAGCTACAATTCCACTTCCTTTTTCTGAACCATTACCTAAAACTTCATTTACTAACTTATCTCTATCTATTGCTAATGATAATGCCTGTCTTACTTTTTCATTTTTTAGGATATCATTTTTTAAATTAAATGAAAAATAAAATACTCTTCCATCTGGATAACTTGTTAATTCAGGTTTTCCTTTATACGCTGCTATTTTTTCTGTAGTTATTTTTGTTATATCTAATTCTTTATTTTCATAAGAATTTACTGCTGAATCTAAGTCTGCTGATATTAAAGCAACAACTTCACCAATCTTATATGAAGTTTTATCCCAGTAATCTGCATTTTTCTCTAAAACGATTTTACTTCCATGGCTCCATTCCTTTAATGAATATGGACCATTATAAATTGAACTTTTTGGTTCTAATGCATATTTATCTCCAAATTCAGCTATAGCCTTTTCATTTATTGGATAAAATATAGGCATTATTAGCATTTTCCCAAAATAAGCTGTTGGATCTGCTAATTCAAACTCTAAAGTATAATCATCTACTACTTTCATTCCTACTTGATTAAAATCTTTTATTTTTCCTTCATTAAAATCTTTTGCACCTTTTATATAATATGTTAAATATGCATATTCACTAGCCAAATCAGGATCTATCCCTCTTTTTATTCCATTATAATAATCCTTAGCGGTTACCGTGTCTCCATTTGACCACTTCATATCTTTTCTAATTTTAAATGTCCATTTTAGTCCATCTGGGCTTACTTCCCAGCTTTCTGCTCCTGCTGGTATCAATTCTTCTTTTTCATTTAATCTAACTAAGCCTTCATAAAGCATTTGTGTGATATTTAGGGCTGCTTCATCTGTTAAACGTTGTGGATCTAGTGAAGTAGGTTCCACCTCTAAGTTAAAGCTAACACTGTCTTTTTTGCTCCCGCTCCCGCTTCCACAAGAAACTAGCATACAAAAGCTTAGTAAAACAAGTAAAAATTTCTTCATACATACCTCCAATATTTTATTTATAATAAATTTTGACTTCTCAAAAATTCTGTTTCCACATAATGATTTGGTTTATATTCTGTTAATTCAGGTTCTGTCGGAACTATTTTTATCTCCGACACATTTCCAATTGGACTTCTTAAATATGATTCATCTGCATCAATTGATGCTGCCCTATCATTTAATGGATCTGCTATTGGAACTGCAGAAATTAATGACTTTGTATAAGAATGAACAGGATTATCGTATACCTCATCTGATGTTCCTAACTCTACGATTTTCCCTCTATACATTACTGCCACTCTGTCTGAAATATATTTTACCATTGATAAATCATGTGCTATAAATAATAATGTTAAACCTTTTTGCTGCTGTAAGTCTTTCAGTAAGTTTACCACTTGTGCCTGTATTGATACATCTAATGCTGAAATAGGCTCATCACAAACTATCATTTTTGGATCAACAGCTAATGCCCTTGCTATACCTATTCTCTGTCTTTGTCCTCCAGAAAATTCATGTGGAAATCTATTAGCATGTTCCTTATTTAATCCTACAGTTTCTAATAATTCACATATTTTGTCAGTTCTTTCTTGCTTTGTTTTACATAATTTATGAATATCTATTCCCTCAGCTATTATGTCTCCTACTGTCATTCTTGGATTTAAAGATGCTTGAGGATCTTGAAATATCATCTGTACATTTCTAGAAAATTCTTTTACACTATAACTGTCTATAGATTCTCCTTCAAATATAACATCTCCAGCAGTTTTATTATATAATCTTGAAACAGTTCTTCCCATAGTTGTTTTTCCACTTCCGGATTCACCAACAAGGCTTAAAACTTCCCCTTTATATATATCAATAGTTATATTATCCACTGCTTTTAGTACTTTTTTACCCTTCATAGGAAAATACTTTTTTAAGTGTTTAACTTCCATTATTTTTTGCATTATTTTTCCTCCTTAGAAGATTCTGTTTTCCTTGTTAATTTAAACGGAGGATCTACTTTTGGTGCACCATCTACATACAGCCATGATTTTACAAAATGATCATTCCCTAAATCTATTAAAGGCGGCTCTTTTTCATAGTCAATAACCATTGCATATTCTGATCTTGGTGCAAAAGGATCACCTTTTGGCGGATTTAAAAGATCAGGTGGTGTACCTGGTATTGCTTTTAATCTTTCATTACTATCCATATCTAATCTTGGTAAAGACTCTAAAAGTCCCCAAGTATACGGATGTTTAGGATCATAAAATAGATCTACTACATTTGCCTCTTCTAATTTTTCACCAGCATACATAACTACGACTCTATCTGCAGTTTCAGCAACTACTCCTAAATCATGAGTTATTAGTATAACTCCTATATTCATTTCTTTTTTTAGTTCATTTATAAGATTTAATATTTGTGCTTGTACAGTAACATCTAAAGCTGTAGTAGGCTCATCACATATTAATAAGTCTGGTTCAGCTGCTAATGCTATAGCTATTACTACTCTCTGTCTCATTCCACCTGAAAATTCATGTGGATACTGATTAAATCTTTCTTTCGGTTTAGGTATACCTACTTTTTCTAACATGTCTAAAGCCAGTTTTTTTGCTTCTGTTTTGTTAACTTTTTTATGTTGTAGTATTCCCTCCATTATTTGTTTTCCTATTTTCATTGTTGGATTTAGTGATGTCATAGGATCTTGAAATATCATTCCTATTTTCCCACCTCTAAGCTCTCTCATTTTTTTAGGAGAAGCTTTTACTAAATCTGTTCCTTCAAATATTATTTCTCCACTTTTTATTCTCCCAGGAGGCATAGGTATTAGCTTCATGATAGTCTGTACAGTTACTGATTTTCCCGATCCTGATTCTCCAACTATCGCTAAAGTTTCTCCTCTATGTACTGTAAAACTTAAATCTCTTATTGCTTGTACTTCCCCAGCATAAGTATCGAATGAAACATGTAAATTTTTGACTTCTATTATTTTTTCTTTCATTTTCCCCACCTAACTATTTCTCAATTTAGGATTTAACGCATCATTTAGTGCATCCCCAACTATATTAAACGAAAGTGTTATTAATGATATAACTACTGCTGGAATAATAAATAAAGATGGATAAGAATCTACATATGAAAATCCTTCTTTAACTAAGTTTCCTAATGAAGCTTGTGGTATTGGTACTCCTAAACCTATAAAACTCAAGAATGCCTCAGTAAAAATTATTTGTGGTATATCTGTAGTAAGTGTAACTATAATTACACCTATTGTATTGGGAATCAAATGTTTTACTATTATCCACCAAAAATTAGCTCCTAATGATTTTGAAGCCATTACATACTCACTTTGTTTTAGTTTTAATACTTCTCCTCTAACTAATAACGCATAATTTAGCCATCTTGTTAATGCCATTGCTATTATAATAGTCCCTAGACTATTTCCTAATACTACCATTAATAAAATAATATATATAAGTGATGGTATTGCCATAACTATTTCTATAAATCTTGTCATAAAAAAATCTACTTTTCCACCAAAGTATGCTGAAATACATCCATATACTGTTCCGAAAACTATACAAATTGATACAACAATTAGTGATAGTGATAGCGATACTCTTATACCCTGTGATAATCTTGTCAATTGATCTCGACCAAATTCATCTGTACCTAAATAAAATTTATATTTAAATCCTTCACTTGGAGTAAGTGACTTCATATCTAAATGCTGCTCCATAAACTTATATTGATTTATGTGTGTTCCAACTATAGCCATAAACATAAAAAATATTATTAAAAATAAGAAAAACATAGCTATTTTATTTTGCTTAAATCTTCTCCATGCATCTTGCCAGAATGTAAGACTTGGCTTATATATTTTTTCACTTTCTTTGGTATCTCTACCTATTATTTTAAATTCATCTTTCTGATAATCCATTAGTCATTCGTTCCTTTCCCTAACTTTATTCTAGGATCAATTAATACATATAATAAGTCTACAATTATTATCATAAATATTAAGAATGCTGCATAAAACACTGTTATTCCTAATACCATAGTATAATCTCTTTGATAAATACTATCAATATAGTATTTTCCTAGCCCTGGAATAGAAAACATATTTTCAATTACAAAAGAACCTGTTAATACTGCTGCTATAGTAGGCCCCATTAGAGTTACTATTGGAAGCACTGCATTTCTAAAAGCATGTCTAAATATAACTACTCTTTGTGAAACACCCTTTGCTATAGCTAATTTTATATAGTCCTGCCCCATTACTTCGATCATTTTATTTCTCATAAGTCTGGCTATTACTGCGACAGTATACATTCCCAGTGCTATAACTGGTAAAATTTTGTTTGCTGGATCATCCCATCCTGCTATTCTTATTCTCATAAATGGAAGATGCCAAGAATCTATCCATATTTTGTTATATATTTCTATAAAAAATCTTTGCAGTAAACCTGCCAGTACAAAACTCGGAACAGATATTCCAATTACTGCTATCATCATAACTCCACTGTCAGACGCCTTCCCTCTACGCAATGCAGCTATTATTCCTATTGGTATTCCCACTACTAGCGAAAATAATACAGCTCTGCCTCCTAAATCTGCTGATACAGGAAAACTCTGAACTATTACATCATTTACACTTCTTCCTAAATTCTTCATTGATAATCCTAAATTTCCCTTAGATACATCCCTTAAATAATAAAAATATTGTACATGTAAAGGTTTATCTAGATGGTACTTTGCCATTAAGTTCTCTTTTATCTTTGGGGGAACTGCTTTTTCACTTTGGAAAGGATCCCCAGGCAACATATGTAATAAAAAGAAAGTTATTGTTATAACTAACCATAATGTTATTATTCCACTAACTAATCTTGTTAGTAAAAAACGAAGTAAATTTTTCATTTACAAACTCCTTTTGTCTATAATATCTTATATAAATTTTTTTAGCATTGTACTATATTATATTATAATTCTTTTCTATATTCAAGTATTTTAAAAACAAGCCTTTTCATATATTTCATTTATGCTTTAAATTTTAAAAATAACTCAGAATTTTTTTCATAATAATATTAGTTTTTCTAGTGAAAATTAGTGCTTTAATATTATATATATAATTAGTATTTTTATTTTTTGCTAAATATTTACAAATACAAGCATTTATATTTTTTATTTTTTTGATAAATTTTAAATTTTTTCTACTATAAGTTATTTTTATAAGATTATAATTATAAAAACACATAAAAATAAGAGGTTCAAAAACCTCTTTTATATTTCACCAATGTTTAATTTTAAATGGTGCGAAAGGTGGGACTCGAACCCACACACCAAAGGCGCTAGATCCTAAGTCTAGTGCGTCTGCCAATTCCGCCACTCTCGCAAATGGTGAGCCATACTGGAATCGAACCAGTGACACCATGATTAAAAGTCATGTGCTCTACCTACTGAGCTAATGGCTCAAATATATATGGGGTGACCGACGGGGCTCGAACCCGCGACAACCAGTACCACAAACTGGCGCTCTACCAACTGAACTACGGTCACCATAAATATTTAATAAAAATGGAGCGGGAGACGAGGGTCGAACTCGCGACATTCAGCTTGGAAGGCTGACGCTCTACCAACTGAGCTACTCCCGCATAATTATTTAATAAAATGTTATAAATGTTATAAATGGTCGGTGCAGCAGGATTTGAACCTGCGGCCCCCTGCTCCCAAGGCAGGTGCGCTACCGAGCTGCGCCATGCACCGAATTTTACTTGACAAAAACTATATTATCATTTTTTCCTTTCTTTGTCAATACTTTTATTGAAAAAATAAAAAAAACAATCATTTTAACCTGTAAATATAGGTATTCTTTAAAATATAAAACTAATAGAAAATGAGTAAAAATATAGAATAATATTTATATTTATTACAGAATACACTGGCTTTTTCAGCTTATAATCCAATTTCTCTTTTTCAAGTAATTTATAAAAGACAGCAGTTAAATTTTATAACTGTTAACTGCTGTTTTCTATGTATTTTTTATAATAATCCTAATAATGAACAAACTATACTAAATACAATAATAGAAATCATAATTATATTGTATCTTGGTCCTTTTTTCTTTAAAAACCAGTATATTCCGAATACTGCTGCTAATTCAAGTATTCCTGGTGCTATTGAATTTAATATTTCTTGAATCATTATAGGTTGCGAATTGGCTATTGCTATCTTAAATGGTGTCTCTATTTTTATATAACTTGCTGATAAGGCACCCATCATAAATAAACCTAAAACACTTGCCCCATCTATAAGGTCTTTTACTTTACCATCTTGTAAAAGCTGTAGTATAGAATTTTTACCTATTACATATCCTTTTATACATAAATAATAACCTATTAAGATTGTTACTCCAGTATATAAAATTATTGGCATTATTGCTCCTAATGCATTTCCTCCAAGGGCAAATGGTAAAAACAATGCTATTATTATTGGCATTATTGCAGCCCAGATTATTGAATCCCCTATTCCTGCAATTGGTCCCATAAGACCTGTTTTTATACCTGTTATAGCTGCATCAGAACTTCCCTGTTCATTATTTGCTCTTTGTTCTTCCATAGCTATAGTTATTCCAGTTATTACACTTCCAGCTACACCTTCTGTGTTATAAAAATTTAAGTGTCTTTTTAATGCTTCTGATAATTCAGCCTTATCTTTATATAGTTTCTTTAATACTGGAGTCATTGATGCGCAAAAAATTAAACTTTGCAGTCTTTCATATGAATTTGAAACTTCTGCTCCCATATACCATATCCACCAAGACTTTCTTATATCTTTTTTATCTACTTTTATTTCTAATTCTTTTCTTTTTTCTTCCATCACTACGCCTCCTGACCTTTTCTTTGTGCATTAAGATATGTAAATAGTAGAGCAAAACAAACTCCAAAAATTGCTGCTGCCATTACATCTATGTGTAAATATTTTACTCCAAAATATCCTAAAATAAAGAATGGTATTAAATGTTTTTTCCCTATTACCATTATAGTTATTGCAAACCCAAGAGCTGGAAGTATTCCCCCTACTAGTTCAAATGAATGAAGCAGCCAATGCGGCATTATATCCAAGAATTTTCTTACTACTGATTCTCCAAAATATGTTGCTATAAATACTGGAGGAAATCTTAGTACAAAACCAATTAACGCAGGATATAAAAACGCACATCTCATTATTCCTTTTGTATTTGCATCTTCTGCATACTTATCTGCCATGTGCACCCACACAGAGTTTACAGTTCTTCTTATTTGATCTAAAAATATTCCCAATACTCCAAATGGAACAGCCAAAGCTACTGCTAATTTTGGATCCATTCCTGTTTGTAAAGCTATTGGTATTGCTACACATGATGCTAATGCTGGATCTGATGGCACATTCCCACCAGGAGTTGATGTTACACCTAGATAAACTAATTGTATTGCAGCCCCTATCATCATTCCTTTTGATATATCTCCATATAGTAATCCAACGAAAAGCCCAACACTCACTGGTTGAAATAATATAGAAGAAAATGTGTACCCTAATCGAAGTCTTGTAAACCAGTATATTAACCCCATACATAATGCTATTGTAAAATTATTCATTTTTCCACCAACCTATCAATATTTTTTTAAAATTTCTTCTAACTTTTGTGGTTTATCTTCAGGAATTGTTTGAAATATAACTTCAATTCCTTTTTCTCTTACTTCTTTTAGTACTTCTACATCACTGTCATCTAAAGTAATATTTTGAAATACTACTTTTCTTTTAGGCCCTCCACCTAGACCACCTACTTGTAATTTTTTCAGTTCTAAACCATGTTCCATTGTTTGTTTTAGTACTGCTAAACTTGGAAATAATAACAATACTTTTCCAGTTCCAAATTCATCTTTTTTCCAGTTCTCACCTGCCTCCTCTGTTCCAAAAACATCTACTTTTACACTTGGCGGTGCTGCCATTAAATAGATACTTTTCATAAAATCATCATTTACTAATTCATCACTTACCACTATTATTCTGTTTGCTCCTGATTGACCTACCCATTTTGTTACTACTTGCCCGTGTATAAGTCTGCTGTCTATTCTAGTTAATACTAAATCTGCCATGTTGTTACCTCCATTATTTTGTCATTTTTTTTAGTTCTTTTAGTATATTTTTACAACTATCTTTTCCTTCTTCTACGATACTATCTAAAGTACTTTCTTGATCTATTGATTCCACATTTAGTAATGCTTCAAATAATAATGGTGCACTTAAACCAGATATTATGTTTATCTTGTAAGTCATACTTAACTTTGCCGCTACATTTGTTGTAGTTCCACCAAATATATCTGTAATAATAAGAGAACCATCTTTCATTGTAGAAACTTCCTTTTCAACCTTTTCATAAAACTCTTCAAAAGTATCTGACGGGTTTAATGCCACATGCGAAACACAATCTACATTCCCCACTATCATTTTTCCTGCATCTATTATGTATTTTCCCCACTCTCCATGTGTTAATAGTAAAATTCCTAATTTCTTTTCCATTCTTACCTCCTTCAAAATATTTCTACCCAACTAATTTTTTAACAATTTCATATAGTTTTTTTACATCTTCTATTCTTGTTTTCCCTGTTTCCTTATCTATTATTGAACCATATATATGTGGCATTATTCTTGGTATTTTACTATCCAAGCATTCCTTTAGTATCTCCTCAAAATTCTCTAAATCTATTCCTCCTGTTGGCTCTACTAATTCTAAGCCTCCTCGCTCACTTG
>JAGOZX010000096.1 GCA_018058425.1 Sebaldella sp. | reverse complement strand
AAAAAAATATATTCTTTGAAAGCTTTTGTTTCTCTCTCTTTTGTTCATATATATACTATACTCCTAATAAAGTTACATCGCAATAAGATTAAATATAAAATAATCTTTTAAAAGTTATTTATTAATTACCTTGTTACAAATATGTTACCAAATTAAAAATACATATTTTTGTACATACATGAATTTGAGCCTTGCCAACATTTATTTTATTTAGATTCTATTTTTATAAATTTTACATTAAGTGATTTACTCATCACTCTTTTTTTTTCAAATATTTTTATAATTTTAAATTATAAATCATTTTGACTTTATCTCTTATTTCTAACATGCTATGAAGAATACTTCCAATACAACTATATAGAGCATTTTTAAGCACTAATTTTTATCATATTGAAAAGCTTATAATATTTATCATGGACACCAAAAAATAAGGCTGTTTCAAAAATACTCTTGAAACAGCCTGTTTTATAAAACTATAAAATTCTAGTCTCCATTATAATCCATTTATAAAATCTAAACTTAATAACTTTGTTGATTTTAAAACTACATCTGCTTTACCCAAAATTTCTTTATCTCCAATACCTATAGAAAAAATACCTGCATCATTTATAGCATCAATTCCAGCACTAGAATCTTCTATACCTACACATTCATTTATATTTAACTCCAGAAGTTCTGCACCCTTTTGAAAAATATCTGGAAATGGTTTTCCTCTCACAGAAGATGGATCTACTATTATATCAAAGTACTTATATAACCCAATTTTTTTTAATATCAATGGTGCATTTTTTGAAGCTGAAGCTACTGCAAGTTCAAATTTTTCTTCTTTTAATGCTATTATAAAACCCTTAATTCCCTCTAAAATATGAGCTTCATTTAGATCATTTAAAAGTGTCAAATATTTCTCATTTTTTTCTTCCATAAATTTTTCCTTTTCAGTCTCACTTAAAGCTACATTTCCAAAATTTAGTATTCTTTGGAGTGAATTATATCTATCAATCCCTTTTAGAGTCTCATTAAACTCTTCATCTATTTTTATTCCAAGTTTTTCAGCTGTCTCTTTCCAAGCAAGATAGTGAAAAGGCGCAGTATCTACTATGACTCCGTCTAAATCAAAGATTATTCCTTTTTTCATGAGTAACTTTCCCTCTTTTCTATAATAAAATTTCTAGATAATTCTTTAAGCTATATTTTTTCTCATTAACATATAACTCTAAAAAGCTATCACAAATACTACTAATTTTTATTTTTTCATTTGAAATAATTATTGATAAATCTTTATTTCTAAACTTTATTGTAAATTCTAGCTCCCGCCATTCCTTTGGTAATAAAGGATTTATGTAAAGTACTCCATTTCTTTCTTTCACTCCGCCAAAACCTTTTATAACAGAAAGCCATATAGAACCAAGTGATGCAGCGTGAATCCCATCATCTGAAGAGTTCATATTAGGTCCTAAATCAATTAAACATGCTTTTTCGAAGCACTTGTATGCCTTCTTGGAATTCCCAAATTTTAGAGCTACAATAGCATGAATCGCCATACTTAAAGATGAATCATGTATTGTCTTTGATTCATAATAGTACCAATTTTTTTCTACAGTATCTTTTAAGAATTCATCTCCTAAAAGATAAAACAGCATAACAAGGTCAGACTGCTTTAATACTTGCATATTAACTACTTCATCTCTAGTATAATCTTTTAATATACCTTGTTTTAAGTCACTACTTAAGTATTTCTTTATATCTATTATCTTTTTAGATAAAAAAGTGTCATCTTGTGGTATAATACCATCTTCATTTTCTTCTGGAAGATATATTTTTTCTATAAATGTATGAAAAGATTCATACTCATCTTCTATTTTCAGCTTATTATTCAAACTATTATAGAGCTCTTTATTTTCTAATTTTATTTTCTCTAATTGTTGAATAGTTTTTATAACTGTGTACTTTGATAAATAGTTAGTATATGTATTATTATCAATATGCTCTGTATATTCATCAGGGCCAATAACATCTTTTATTACATATTTATCTCTTACCTCATCATAGACAGCTCTACTCACCCAAAATTTTGAACACTCTAAAAGCATTTCTATTCCTTTAGAATTCATGAATTCTGTATCGTTTGTAACATTAAAATATTCAATTATAGCATAAGCAATATCAGCTACTATATGTATCTCTTTCTCAGCTGACCAGACTCTATTAGCTTTTCCTGTTTTAATATTCATAGCTGCGAATTCTGGTGTCTCTTCTTTTCCATCTAGAGCACTTTCCCATGGGAATAAAGCTCCTCTATAACCTTTACTAGAAGCTTTTTTTCTAGCCTCGTTTAGATTATTATATCTATATTCCAAGAGTTGTTTTGCTGCTTGGGGATTTGTGTATAAGAAAAATGGAAGTAAAAATATTTCCGTATCCCAAAATACATGACCTTTATATCCTTCCCCTGTTAGCCCCTTTGCACCTATATTAAATCTATTATCATGAGATGGCGTCATTATCATCAGATGGTATAGAGAAAAATTTACTGCTAAATTATCAAATTCATTTTCACTCTTTATCTTAATTTCACTCTTATTCCAGAATTCATCCCATTTCATAATACTCTTATTTAACAATTCATCATAAGATAAGCCATGTAATTCTTTAATCTTTTTCAGGCTATACTCTTTTATTTGAACATCATTATGTATAAATTCCTTGTCTAAAGACGTATAAACTAATGAAATCTTTTCTAACTCTAGAATTTCATCTTTTGAAATTTTTATTTCTATCTCTTCTAATAATTTACGCCGCTCCACACTAAAACTTTTTATTATAGTTTTATTTGCCCTAATAAAACTATTTAAATATATATCAATCCCTGTTTCAGTTGTCCTTTGAATGAACTGCATATACTCATCATCATAAACTCTTTTCTCTATTTCATGAAAATGTTGAACTCCAGAATTATTTTGTCTTGCATCGATTCCAGACTTTATTTTTACTTCACAAATATCAGTATCTAAGGACTGAATTATAATTTTAGAAGAAAGTAAATGAAGATTTTCTAACGATACAAATCTCTTAAATATAAGTTTAAATCTTTCATTTTTTGGACTTTCCCATAAAACTTCCCTTATTAATTCAGCCTTTTTCATATCTAAATAAAGTTTATAATCGTGTATGATTCCCCTCATTAAATTAAATTTCTCACCATTAAGCCTAATTTCAAAAGCTGTTAAATCTGCAATATTTGGAAGTTCTGTAACTTCATTTAGACCAGCCCTATTATATGTTCCAGAAATATAAAAACCTCTACATTGATTTTCATAATTCTCCTCTAATGCTGCTCTTAATCCTAAATAGCCATTTCCCAAGGTCATTAGAGCCTCATATTTTCTCAAAGATTCACTTAAAAATTGTCTTTCTTCTATTATCCATTTATTTTTCACAGTTTTATCACTTCACCTGTCTCGGCTGACTCATATAATGCTTCAACTAATCTTTGTATCTCATAGCCCTGCCTTGCATTTGTTATAAGAGCATCTACTTTTCCATTACAAGCATCTAAAAAATCTCTTATACTATTTTCTTGTTTATCTTCTTCTTTTATTTTCAGCTTTACTATATCCACTAGTTCATCATTATAATCTGTATATATTTCCATAGCTGAAAGATCCATTCCACCCTTAGTTCCAAATAATTCTACATTCATTATTGTAGCTTTTTCCTTTATATTTAAAGCAAATGAAGTTTCTAGATTTATTACTGATCCATTTTCAAATTTTATGTAAGCAGTTAAAAAATCTTCTATTTCATATTTCTTTGGATCCCATTCGCCTAATGTCCCTTTATTCTTTACATTTCCTATTTTAGTATAAGATGATGCTAAAACAGATTTTATTTTAGGAAATTTAGTTAAATAAAGAGCTATATCTATCATATGAACCCCTAAGTCTATTAGCGGACCTCCGCCTTGTAAATCTTTATCAGTAAAAACTCCCCATCCTGGAATTCCTCTTCTTCTAAGAGCTTTTATACGTCCATAATAAATCTCTCCAATATCTCCTGCATCTATAGCCTTCATCATATAATCTACATCTGATGAGTGTCTATGGTGAAAATTATATGCCAAAACTTTTCCTTTTTCTTCAGATAATTCTAACATTTCAAGAGCATCTTTTGATTTTATACATGGCGGCTTCTCACAAAAAACATGACAGTTATTTTTTAATGCTGCTATCACACCTTCATAATGGTATTTATTTGGAGTACAAATACTCACTATATCTAATTCCAAAGTTTCAAACATCTCTTTAGATGAAGAAAAATAGTATGGAATATTATATTTTTTTGCTAGACTTTCTGCTCTTTCAGTATTAATGTCAACTATTGCAGTTATCTCTATTTCAGAAGGATATTTTAAATAATTTATTATATGAACTAATTCCGCTATCTGCCCTGCACCAATAATTCCAACTTTTAATTTAGACATAAAAATCTCCTATTCACAACTTTTTAAATAATCCAATGCTTTTTTATACTCTTCCTCTAAATTTTCCCCTCTAACTCTACATTCAAATACAAGATGTCCACTATAATTTATATCTTTTAGCGTATTAAAGAATTTTTTAAAATTTATACTTCCTGATCCAGGCTGAAATCTGTGATTATCTGCGACATGTATATGTCTCACTAAGTCCTGATTATCTACAACAGCTTGATTTATTTCATCTTCATCTATATTCATATGGTAAACATCTGCTATTATTTTTACATTTTTAAATCCACCCTCTTCTATGATTCCTCTAGCTGTAGCTAGTGTGTTAATCATATGATCTTGGTATCTGTTTAACGGCTCAAGATAAACTACTGTATTAGTTTCTCCTGCTTTTTTATCTAATATTTTTAAAGAATCCAATATTGCCTTTCTGTCTTCTTCTAGACTTCTTGGTGAAACCATTGGTGGCAGTCTAAATGTAAACATTCCCCATGCAGCTGGAACTACTATACCAGTTCCACCTATTTCCTGTAATGCCTCTAATATTTTTTCTATATCTTCTATCCCATTTACTCTTCTTTCCTCTATAAAATCTCCAATCCATCCTCTGTAACCGCCACATGCACTAACTACAGGCATACCAGTTTCTTTTATAGCTGCCTTTACTTCATCCAAATTATTAAGAAGTAACGAACCATCTATTTCATAACCATAAAATCCCATTTCTTTTACTTTTTTAAATCTTTCTTTTAAATCTCTTGGTAAAAAAGCTTGATCCTGTGTACAAAATTTCAGCATTTTACTTCCCTCCTAATATTACACCCATTTTTATACTTAAGTCTGGATGTTGGTCTACGTATTTCTCATATGCTCTAGGCGATTCTTTAAATTCTACAACTGGTGAAATAATATCTTCACAATTAATGTAATTTTTCATTAATAAATCCCAGCATGTATCTTCTATTCTTTTTCTGTTCCATCTTGGATAATCTGGATTTGGTTCACTTGAAGCTCTAGAAAATACTATTTTAGCATTATTAAAATGAGCTTCACGTCCAAAATTTAGTCCTTCTGGAAATGGTTTTGCAAATGCAACATATGAAATTATTCCTCCATAAGCTATTCCTTTTAATGCTGCCTGTAATGCTCCTGAACTTCCACTTGTTTCTATAATAGAGTCTGCTCCCATTTTATCTGTAACTTTTTTTATCTCTAATCCAACATCACATGAACTAGGATCATAACAATAGTCTGCTCCATATTTTAAAGCTATATCTCGTCTTACAGCTATAGGATCAATTCCTATTACTATTTTTGCTCCAGCTTTTTTAGCTAACTGAACAGCTATTTGTCCTATTGCCCCTAAACCTATTACTACCACATAATCACCAGCTCTTACATTTGCATCTCTAAAACCACTTAGTGCAAATTGTGCAGGATCATAACATACTGCATTTTTCCAAGAAACATTTTTAGGTAATTTTCTTAATTTATAGTTATTAACTCCATTTACTATTTGAGTCTCTCTTAAAGGACCATAAGAACATACTTTTTCTCCAATTTTATATTCAGTAACATCCTTACCTATTTCTATTATTTCTCCAACAAACATATTACCTAAATTGAATTCTCCAAAAACTATTCCTCTGGCCTCATTTTCATCTCTTTTTTTAAAAATCTGCCATTCTGGATCATAATTCTCATCAATAAATGGACTTATTCCTCTAAAATCAACTACTTCTGTCCCATGCTTTGGAGATGCAAACTCTACTTTTACCTTTACTTCGTTATCCAGTATCTCCTTATCTTGATATTCTACTAAATCTGCCACTCTGGGAGCTGTTGCCACTAATGCTTTCATTTTTTCCTCCTGTATTATCTTAAATATTTTGTTACCTTTCTAAGTGTTAAAACTTTACATATACTTTTTATCTATAATTTTCTTTTATAAAAACATAAAAAGCTAATATTAATTTAACCTTTTATTTTTATCCTTTTACTCCACCTGCTGTTAAGTTTCCCTTTATAAACTTTTCTGATATTGAGTACATTATTATAACTGGTAATGCTGTAACTAATGAAGCTGCCATCATTCTACCCCAGACATAGTCAGGTGTGCTAAATAAAGCATTTAGACCTATTGGAAGTGTAAAATACTCCGGTGAAGATATAAAAACTACAGCAAATAAATAATCGTTCCAAGCTATCATAAAACAATATATAAATACTGAAGCTATTCCAGCTATAGACAAAGGAATAATAATTTTAAATATTACTTGTATTCTATTTAAACCATCTATAAGCCCAGCTTCTTCTAAATCATTTGGAATTGTATCAAAATAACTTTTCAGCATATAAATAGAGGTTGGCAGCGTCTGAACTACTAATGTAATTATCAAAGCTGTTTTGGTATCATGCAACCCTAAACTGGACATTATTCTAAAAAGTGGTACTACTAACAAAATACCTGAAAACATATAGACTGTATAAAAACTATCATTTATTACAGTTTTTCCCATGAAATTAAGTTTTGATAAACTGTAGCCTCCAAAAATACCTGCTAATACAGATATTACTGCTGTAAATAAGGCCACATATAAACTATTCATAAAATAACTAATAAATGGAAATATCTTAGGATTAAATATGTCTTTATAATGCTCAAAAGTAATATTTCTTGGAACAATAGTTGGTGGATACTGTATTGCTTCTTTTGCCCCTTTTAATGATGTAGAGAGCATTATTATAAATGGAAATAAAATTATAAACAGCATTAATACAAGCGATGTATAAAATATTATTCCATTTATTTTATTTTTCATTTTTCTATTTTTTGTCATTTATATCCACCTTCTTTCTTATAAATATTATAAATGCAAATATTATTATAAATAGTAATATTGAAATTGCTGCTGCTTTTCCTAAGTCATTTCTTGCAAAAGCCATTTCATATAGATAAACCCCTAATATATTTACTTTTTTCGTTAATAAATAAACATCTGCAAACATATAGAAAACCCAAATTGTACGAAGTGTTATTACTACCATTAGTACAGGTTTTATACATGGTATTGTTATGGCTAAAAACTGCTGCCATTTATTTGCTCCGTCTATTTCAGCTGCTTCATATAAAGTAGAATCTAATGTCTGTAAGATCGCTAAAAATGACAAAAATGCATATGGAAAAAATTTCCATATAGAAAATACTACGACAAGTATAAAAGCACTATTTGGGTTATCAAACCATAAAGGAGCTGACTTTAATAAATGTAATTTATCTACTAGTACATAGTTAATTATTCCATAAATATTATTAAACATATATTTCCATGCAAATACAAGTGATATTGACGGCACTATGTATGGTAATATTATTAACGATCTTGCTGTTCCTTTAAATTTAAATTCTCTATTTACAAATATCGCTATACCAAGTCCCATTATCGTACTTCCAGCCACAGATAAAAATGTGTACATAATTGTTAAGAATAAAGAATTATAAAACTTCATATCTGTCATTACTGTAGAATAGTTTTTTAAACCTACTATTTTAGGTGAAAGTCGTGGATTCAATGGGATTTTTTGAAAGCTTATTATAAAATTATAAATCATTGGATAACCTATTAGAAGTACTACTAATAATATGCTCGGTAGTAAGAGCAATACTGCTAATTTAGTATCCTTATGAACTTTATGCTTTTTCATATTTCTCTCCTATTTTCACTTTTATCATACTTTTGATTAACTGTATCTAATTAATAATTTATAATACAGCTGTATATATTTTTATTTATTTTATTATCTCTTCTATTTCTTGCTGAGCCTTCTTCATACTATCTGATATTCCTGCATTATTTACAACAACTTCATTTATCATTTTCCCTATAATTCCTGCATTTGTAATATCACCCATCACTACAAAGTTTTTATCTCCCACTACTCCAAACATTTGAAGATTATTAAATGATGTTGTTAAGTCCGCACTAAATGATTCAAATGTTTTTACTACTTCATTTGAAGTATATTCCTGACTTGATGCTACTGACTTTATCACTGGTTGTAATCCACCCGGTGACATTAAAATCCACTTTGCATTAGCTTGGTCTTTCAACATAAATGCTATAAATTTTTCTGCTGCTATCTTTTGATTTTCATCTAAACCACTTGTTATTGTGAGTGCTGATATAACTCCAAAAGCTGAACCTTGTTTTTTTGTAGGAATTGTAAATCCTAAATCTGCTGTCATGCCTTCTTTATATGCACTTGGTAAAATATATGTAGAATAAACTGCCATTGGTACTGCTCCACTTAAAAATGCATCTTTTATCTGTGATACATCATTTGAGCCAGGCATTGTATATTTTGATAACTCTTTATAATACTCTATTGCTTCCTTCATTTCTGGTGTATCTAGTGATGCTTTACCATTAGTATCAAGTACATTTGCACTATTTGACAAAGCAAACTGTGAAAATACTTGTTCAGTCATAACACCATTTGCTGTTGCTAATGCTATACCAAATTTTTTATTTGCAGAATCATTAAATGCTTTAGCTGCTGCTAATATATCTTCCCAAGTTTCGGGTTCTTTTAGCCCTTTCTCTTTAAACATTTTTTTATTATACCAAACTCCCTGTACCCATCCACTTATAGGAATTGCTATATAATTTTCTCCATCTTCTGTTTTTAGAACTCTAAGTGCTCCATCATAAAAACTTTCTGCATTTTTATCTGAAATTACTTTATTTACTGATTCATAATCTACAAACTCATTTTTAGCCATTACTTTAGCATAATTACTACTCACCTCTATTACAGCTGGGAGCTTTCCACTTGAACCTAATGTTGTCACCTTAGTCTGATAAGAATCTTCATCTACAGGTATTTGCTTTATTTTAATTCCCGGATTTTCCTTTTCAAAGTCCGCTATTATTAAATTTATCTGATCTAATCTTTCTTGCTCTACCATAGAATGCATAAATTCTATAGTTACAGTATTTCCTGATTTACCTGCTGACTTTGAATCTTCACTTTTATCACTTGCCTCTTTTTTTCCACAAGCTGTAAATAACATTATCCCCATAAGTAAAACTAAAAATTTGATACTCATCTTTTTCATAATAACTCTCCTTTTTATTCAATTCATTTTTATTACTCAAAAACTTTCTAATAATTTATTTTATTAACAACCACGTAAACTCATATGGCTTTAAAATTACTGTATTATCTTCTATAACAGAGCTGCTAAGAATTAATTCCTCTTTTACTTCATATGGTAATTTTATCTTTATTTCCTCATCTGAAACATTATTAATGATTAATACTTTTTGTGATCTATCTAATGAAGTTCTTATAAATGAAAATACTTTATTTCCAAAATCGATTATTTCTTGTGAGGCATTTGGATGAAAAGATGCCGTGTTCTTTCTTATATTTATCAAACCTTTTATACTATTATAAATCTTATTTCTCATATTATTTTTATCTTCAAGTTCATTTACTATTTTATCAAATTCTAGTTTTTCCCTATTAATTGTTCGATTCATTCCAGTATTCTTTACACCCTCATAATAATTTTCTGATCCTAAAATACTATGAACATAAATAGCTGGCACTCCTTTAAATGATAATAATATCGATTGTGCATTTAAAAACTTTTTTATTTTTATTTCTTCCGTATCACTTTTTTTAGAAACTGCATTTATATATGATGAGTTCACTTCATAAGGACTTAGAGAACCATCTGGATTTTTTTTATTTGAAACTAGTGCTCCTTCTTTTTCTAAATTACCTACCATATCTAATATTTTTTCTTCTGGAATAATCCCTCTTATTGGATTTATACCTATTCCATCATGTGAAGCTAGAAAATTAAAATATGTCACTTTATCTGTAGGTGTATCTAATTTTTCTGCCCACTTACTGATAACTCTGCTGTCTCCATACATAAGCGTATAAATAACTAATGGAGGAAGAGGAAACTGATATACCATCTGTGCTTCATCTGTTCCGTCTCCAAAATATGAAATATTATCTTTGTGTGGTACGTTAGTTTCCGTTATAAGTATTGTTCCTGGCGAAGCCTCTGTGACTACATCTCTAAATAACTTTATAAGCTCATGTGTTTTATCTAAGTGTATACAAGTAGTTCCTACTTCTTTCCACATAAAACCTACAGCATCCAACCTTATCCAGCTGGCACCTTTTTCTAGATAAAATAATAAAATTTCTACCATTTTAACGAGAACTTTAGGGTTTTCAAAGTTAAGATCTATTTGGTCATCACTAAATGTTGTCCATATATATTTTTCCCCACACTCTGTTTCAAATTTTGATAATAATGGATGCGTTCTTGGTCTTGTCACCAAACTTAAATCTATATTCTTATCTAGATCAATGAAAAAGTTTTCATATTCAGGATTACATTTCAAATATTCTTTAAACCATTCACTTTTGGCTGAAATATGATTACAAACAAAATCATACATTAGTCTGAAATTCTTTGAAATTTCTCCCATATTTTCCCAATTTCCCATATCTTTATGAACCTCTTCATAATCAATTACTGAAAAACCGTCATCAGAAGAGTAAGGGTAAAAAGGTAAAAAATGAATTAATTCAAAAACATTCTTAAAGTACTTTATTGCAAATTCATTAAATGTAGTTAGTGTATTCTCATTCTCTCTAAATATTTGATCTCCATAAGTTATTAATAAAATATCTTTTTCATCCCAATTACTTTTTCTATCCAAAATTTTTTTATTTTTTGTATCTTCTATCATTTTTGTAATAATATCTGTATACTCATTTGCAATTTTCTCTCCGTATACTTTTGTCATTCTTTCTTTTATTTTCTGCAATTTTATTACTCCCTTCTTCTATCCACTTAAAATTATTCTTACTGCTTTAAAAAGGAAACTTTTCTTTTTTATATAGCAGCTTCAGTTTCTTTATCAAATAAATGACACTTGCTCATATCAAATTTAAATGTTCCCTTATCTTTTAATGATAAACTTTCTTCTTGATTTAAAGCTAATCTTGCTATTACTTGATTTCCTTCTAAATCAAAGTACACTATCTCTTCATTTCCCATTTGCTCTTTTACTAGAATATTTCCTTCTAGACTTTCTTTTTCTCCACCAGATACTAATGATAAATGCTCTGGTCTTATTCCAAATACAACTTCTTTTCCTATATAATCTTTTACATCTTCTACTTTTCGCTCTGGTAATTCTAATTCTAACTCTTTTAGTTTAACTATTACTTTACCATTTTTTTCATCTAGTACTCCATTTATTAAGTTCATTG
>JAGOZX010000033.1 GCA_018058425.1 Sebaldella sp. | reverse complement strand
AAAACGAAGGATATATGGGAACTCTAAAACATCCCGGCAGGCAGAATCACCGTATAGTGCCTATTGAATTAAAAGGTGAAAAATGGTTTTTACAGTATTCTCCTTATACTTACTATAATGAACACTGTATTATTTTATCCGAAGAACATAGGCCAATGAAAATAGATAATAATTGTTTTGAAAGATTAATAGACTTTATAGAAAAATTTCCACATTATTTCATTGGTTCAAATGCCGATCTGCCTATAGTTGGGGGATCAATATTATCACATGATCACTTTCAAGGTGGAAAGCATATTTTCCCAATGGAAAAGGCTGAAATAAAAGAAGAAATAAAATTTATCAACTATCCAAACATAAAGGCTGGAATTGTAAAATGGCCGCTCTCTGTGATAAGACTCAATGGAGATAAACAGGATCTTTTAGAATTAGCTGATCTCATATTAAAAAAATGGATAGATTACTCTGATTTAGAAAATAATATATTAAATTATACTGAAAAAGAAAGACACAATACAATTACACCTATAGCTAGATTTAAAGATGGAAAGTTTGAACTTGATCTTGTCTTAAGAAACAATAGGACAACAGAAGAGCATCCTCTTGGTTTATTTCATCCACATGAAGAGTATCATAATATAAAAAAAGAAAACATTGGATTGATTGAAGTAATGGGGCTTGCCGTGTTACCCGGCAGATTAAAAGAAGAAATGAATATAATAAAAGAATATCTTTTTAGTAAGAATTCACTAGAATTAATAGAAAAAGATAAGAATGTATCTAAGCATTTAGACTGGTGTAAAAAATTTGTTCTTATAAATAAAGATATTACTTCCCAAAATATAGATCAGATAATTAATACAGCAATAGGAAGTACATTTTCTCACGTATTAAAAGACTGCGGTGTTTTTAAAGATGATATAGCAGGTAAAAATGGATTTTATAATTTTATACAATATATTAATGAAGGATAATGGAGGTAAAAAAATGGCAAAGGTATTATTAAAGGGTGTAGAGAAAGAATATCCTAATGGATTTAAAGCAGTACATGGAATAGATTTAGATATAAAAGATGGTGAATTTATGGTATTTGTAGGACCATCAGGATGTGCTAAATCAACAACATTAAGAATGGTAGCTGGATTAGAAGAAATAACTGGTGGAGAAATCTACATAGGAGATAAGCTTGTAAATGACGTGGCTCCTAAAGACAGAGGAATAGCAATGGTTTTCCAAAACTATGCTCTTTATCCTCATATGAGTGTTTATGAAAATATGGCATTTGGACTAAAATTAAAGAAAACACCAAAACCTGAAATAGATAAAAGAGTTAGAGAAGCAGCTGAAAAATTAGAGATTACAGACCTATTAGATAGAAAGCCTAAGGATATGTCTGGTGGACAAAGACAAAGGGTTGCTTTAGGAAGAGCGTTAGTAAGAGAGCCAGAAGTATTTTTATTTGATGAACCTTTATCAAATTTAGATGCTAAACTAAGAGTATCAATGAGAGTAAAAATAAGTCAATTACATAAAGAATTAGGAACAACAATGATATATGTAACTCATGATCAAATAGAAGCAATGACAATGGGAGATAGAATCTGCGTACTAAGAGAAGGAAAAATTATGCAAGTCGATACTCCATTAAATTTATATAATAAGCCTACAAATAAGTTTGTAGCAGGATTTATAGGGTCACCTACAATGAACTTAATAAATGGAGTACTAGATGAAAAAAATGGTAAAGTAATAGTTAAACTAAAAGAGTTAGAATTAGAATTACCAGAGCGAAAAGTAGAAGATGTAAAAGATTATATAGGAAAAGAAGTAGTATTTGGAATAAGACCAGAACATTTATCATTAGTATCTGGTGGAGAAAAAGAAAGTCTAGAAGGAAATATTCTAGTAAAAGAGCAAATGGGAAATGAAGAGATAGTATACTTTGATTTAGAAGGAAATCAAGTAATAGCAAGATTAGCTTTAAATCAAGAAGAAAGCTTATCATTAAAAGATAAGGGAACATTTAAATTTGATATGAGTAAGTGTCATTTATTTGATAAAGAAACTGAAGCTGCTATATAGTTTTTAGCCTGCTTTAAAAGGCTGTCTCGGAGTATGAGGCAGTTTTTTATATTCTTAGGCTTTTTATAATTCTAAATAATTAAATGTATAATTTATTTCAAATTCTCTCTTTTAATCAAATGACTTTCAAACTTCTAATAATTTATAGGTTTAATAAGTTAATTTTATATCCCATCTTTACTATATAATAAAGTTATTTTTGTAATTATTTTATATATAGATATTGACTTAATTGGGATTTCAGCTTATAATTAATATCATTAAGAAAGGTGACTAAAATTGAGACTAATTTTACAGAGAGTAAAGGCTGCTAAAGTACTAATAAATGACGATCTTTTTAGTTCTATTAACCAAGGAATTGTAGTTTTTCTTGGAATTGCCAACACTGATAACACAACAGACATAAAATATAGTATTGAAAAATTAATTAACTTAAGAATTTTTGATGATTCGAGTGGTAAACTAAATCTTTCACTCCTTGATATAAATGGAGAACTTCTAATTGTCAGTAACTTTACAGTTTATGGAAATACCAAGAATGGTAGAAGACCCAGTTATACTGAGTCAGCCAAGCCTGATGCTGCTGAAAAATTATATAATTCATTTTTAGATGAATTGTCGAAATATAATGTACCTTTTAAAACTGGAAAGTTTAGAGAACATATGAATGTTACACTAGAGAATGATGGACCAGTAACACTAATAATTGATAGTAAAAACTAAAACATAAAGGAGGATGGTATGAAAAGACTATTTGTTTTTTCTACAATTTTATTTATCTTATGTTTTTTTGTAGGAACTTCTGCAAAAACATCTTCTGTGACTAAGAATTCAAGCACTATTCAGGGAGACCCTGGAGTATATGATTCAGAATATGTACATGATGAAAAAGTAATAATAAAAAAAGTAACTAAACTGAAAGATGACCAGCAAGCTATTTTGCTCTCTGGAACATTTGACCAAATTAGTGATATTATTGTAGAAAACGAATTATTAAAATCATTTGAGAATTGGCGTGGAACAAGATACTCATGGGGTGGTGATTCTAGAGGTGGAATAGATTGTTCCGCTCTCACAAGAAGAGTCTATAGAGAAGTCTTTGAATTTGAACTTCCTAGAGTTTCTGTTGATCAGGCTCAAAAGGGAACTCATATTTCACGTGAAGAATTAAGACCAGGAGATATTTTATTCTTTAGACCAGAAAATAGAGTAAATCACACAGCTGTTTATGTGGGAAATTCACTATTTATAAATGCATCTTCATCAAAAGGTGTAGTATTATCTAGCTTAGATAACTCATACTGGGGTAAGTATTTCAAATACGGAGTTAGAATCTCCGAAAAATAAATTTATTTATTTTAAAAAAGCCAGCTTATTAATTTAAGACTGGCTTTTTTTCTATTCTAATACTCTTCCCAATGAACTCTTGATTTCTCATATCTATCAACAAATATATTCTGCTTTTCTGAGTACCCAAAACTTACAATACCAAAAGGTTCAACATTATCAGGAATTTTAAAAATGTCTCTTAAATAGCTGACTCTTTCTTCTGTAGGATAAACTCCAAGCCACACACCTCCAAGACCCTCTTTAACTATCTGTAAAAGCATATTTTGTGTACATGCTCCTAAATCTTGCTGCCACTTGTCTGATACTATCATTTTATCTTTATTTCCAAGTAAAATTATTAATACTGCTGCTTTTGATGCTAATTTTGAAAAAGGACTCATCATAGATACTTTATTTTTCAATTCTTTGGATGTAACTACAATAAATTCCCATGCTTGCTGATTTTTAGCACTTGGTGCCTGCATACCAGCTTTGAGTATATTTTCAATTTTATCTTTTTCTACAGGTTTTTCAACAAATTCTCTTATACTTCTTCTTATAAAAATTTCATTCATTTTAGGCCTCCTTAATACAAAAAATTCTAAAAGTCAATTTTATCTGGATCTTTTCCTATTCTAACTCCTGTATTTAGTTCTGCCATTTTTATCATATCTTCATTATCAAGCTCAAAATCAAAAACATTTAAATTATCTTTTATTCTTTGAGTATGTGTAGACTTTGGAATAGTAACTACCCCTATTTGTACAGCCCATCTAATACCTATTTGAGATATTGTTTTACCATGTTTTTCAGCTATTCTCTTTACTTTCTCTTTATCAAATATCTGCCCCTGCATTAATGATGCCCAAGCCTCTACTACTATTCCCTTTTCTTTACAATATTTTCTTATTTCTTCTTGTGGAAACTGTGGATGAAGTTCCACTTGATTTATCATAGGAACTATTTCAGCTTCTGTTAATAAATCATCAAGGTGGTGTTCTTTAAAATTACTTACACCTATACTTTTTACTCTTCCATCTTTATAAAGTTTTTCTAGTGCTTTCCAAGACTCTTCATTTTTATCTTTAGGCCAGTGAATAAGAAATAAGTCTAAATAGTCAGTCCCTAATCTTTTTAATGTGTCATCAAAAGCTTTTAATGTTGTATCATATCCTTGTTCATCATTCCAAAGTTTACTTGTAAGAAATATTTCATTTCTAGGAATTCCAGATTCTTTAATTCCTTTCCCTACACCATTTTCATTTCTGTAAATTGCTGCTGTATCTATATGTCTATATCCTGCTTCTATTGCTGTTTTTACTGCTTCCACTGATACATCATCTGGAATTTTAAAAGTTCCAAAACCAATCTGAGGTATTTCAACTCCATTTGATAATTTTAAACTAATCATTTTTAAACTCACTCCTTCTAAATTTATTTAAATTATGCGTATTCTAATCTTCTAAATAATATTTTTTCAATACTTTGAAATCATCATCTAATTCGTAAATTAAAGGTTTTCCAGTTGGTATTTCAAGATCCATGATCTCATCATCACCTATTCCCTCTAAATACTTTGCCAATGCTCTTAAACTATTTCCATGAGCAGCTATTACTACTTTTTTCCCAGCTTTTAGAGCAGGAGCTATTTCATCTTCCCAATAAGGCATTACTCTTTCTAAAGTTACTTTCAGATTTTCACCAGATGGTAATATTCTAGGATCTAAATTAGAGTATCTTCTATCAAATTTTGACTGTCTCTCATCGTTTTCTTCAAGTAAAGGTGGGAGAACATCATAACTTCTACGCCATATATGTACTTGTTCTTCACCATATTTTTCAGCTGTTTGTGCTTTATTAAATCCTTGCAGTGCACCATAGTGCCGTTCATTAAGTCTCCACGATTTCTGAACAGGAATCCAAAGCTGATCCATTTCATTTAATACAAAGTAAAGTGTTCTAATTGCTCTTTTTAGAACAGAAGTATAAGCTATGTCAAAAGTAAATTTATGTTTTTTCAATATTTGCCCTGCTCTAATTGCTTCATTTACACCTTCATCTGATAAATTAACGTCTGTCCAGCCAGTAAATAGATTTTCTTTATTCCACTCACTTTGACCATGACGAATAAATACTAAATACATTATTACTCCTCCTTTATTATTAAAAATCTTATAAAGCTATATTTTTATTTTAACATGAAACTTTTAATTTGTATATGAAAAAATAACTTAACTTAATACACTTTTTCTTCTTATATTTCAATATTTTCAAAATAAATTTTCCTTATACAATTATTTATATTAATTTTACTCTTCCTCTATATTTTTTATATAATTCATCATTTTCTGCAAATGAATCAATATTCTGACTTTTATAAATCGGGAGCTTTATTCCTTCCATTTCAGCTCGAACCATTACTTCTGTTACTATTGTATTAATTATAAACATTCCATTTATTGATGACATTGCTCCCACTCTTGTTCCCTCTACCTCTAATATTCCATCACCTGATATTACTTTATTATCTAATACGATATCTGCTATTTCATATAATTTTTTCCCGCTTGAATGTCTAGACTCAAATTCTTTTGTTTGTTTAAGAGAAGTTATTGCAATAACTTTTACTCCTTCTTTCTTTGCTCTTAAAGCCATTTCTATAGGAAGTGCATTTCGTCCAGAATTTGAAATTATTATTATAATATCATCTTTTTCTATATTATATTCATCCCAAATTATATCTGCTAATCCTTCTAATTTCTCTAATTTACTGCTTCGTAATGCACCATTACTTGTAAGAACATCTTGGTCAAGCATTGCATTTACATTTCCTAATCCACCAGCTCTAATAAATAATTCCAACCCCACCATATGAGAATGTCCGCTTCCAAAAGTGTGTATTATTTTATCTTCTTTTAAAGTTCTAAGTATTTCTGATATAGCTTCCTCTATTTCTTCTCTCTGACCCTTAAATATCTCGCTTAACTGCTTTAACATTTCATTAGAATAACTATAATCCATTATCATTTCTCCTTTATAATTTAGTCTTTATAAATTCCAATATTCTATGTCCCTCACTAGCTAGAATGTGTGCTGATGCTTCCTCATAACTTTCTGGTTTTGCATGGTCTGATTCAGTAACATATCCTATATATCCATTTGAATAACCTATAAATATTACATTAGGATTTTTATTTAATATTTCCTTTTCATAATAAGAATAAAATTCTCCTGGCGCTGTTATAATAAATATATTTCCTAAATTTATTATATTTATCTCTGTTTCATATTCTAAAAAATCTTTATAGAAAATTCTATCTTTTTCTATTTCCAATCCTTGAAGCATTGTTTCTAAAATTCTTGGCTCTTCTTCTTTTAGCTTTTTTACTCGCTCTATTTCTTCTTCTATAATTTCTAAATCTCTTTGTTCTTTTCCTTTTAATAAAAAGGTTTCTGTAAGAATTGTTAAATTATCTGATTCTTCAAATAACTGTTCTTCCAGTATTTGTTTTTCTATTTTATCAGATAAGATATTACTAAATTCTATTACTTGTTCATATGTTTGAGATTTTCTTGTAAATCTAGTACTTATATCACCTGCGGCTCCATTTGCAAATAAAAATTTTGATTTTTTTAATTTTTTCTCTAAATTAATAAGAGCTAGTCCTGTAAATTCACTACTTATTTTATGATTTTTATATGAAAGTATAGTTGGGTGACAGTTATAATTTATAATCCCTCCCAATAACACATTATCTTTACCCCAAAAATATAATGTATTAAGGTATACGTAACTATTATTTTCTTTTTTTATTCTATTTTTTCCAATTTTATCATCTAAAATCGATTTAAAAGATATTCCACATTCTAATAAGCTATTTTTTGCATCTCTAATGCATTCTATAATTTTCTCCATTACTATTAAGTCATATCCCTCATCAAGCACCATAAGCTCGCCATAATCACTTACAGATGGTGCAGAATGTGTATGAGTCGTAAAAAAGATTACTTTTTCTATTTCTGGATAAGTTAACTCTAAAGATTTTTGCCATTCTATCGTTGTTTTTCTTGTTATTGCAAGTGAATCAATTGATACTAAAGCTATTCTCAAGAATTCTACACTTATCAAACATACCCTCACATAAATTTCATCTAAAATACCATCACTTTTTTCAAGTCTGTCTAAATATCCTGATAAGTGAAAACTATCTTTGATAGGTATTTTTCTTGTTGAAAACCCTACTTTCATTTTAGCACTCCCTCTTCTTTCTTTTATTATACCTCTTTTGTTAAAAAATTCAAGTTTAGGAAATTTTTATATAAATTAAAAAAAGAGAAATCTTATTTCCAATTTCTCCTAATATATTAAAAAACTTAATTTAAAAACAGTGATTTTTCTTCACTCTTTTTTTACTTCTATCATAATGTTTTCCGATTTCCACAACTATTTAAAACCTTTTATACCACTTGATTTTTTCTAATTCCCAGTGGCAGAAAAAATAAAATTACTGAAACAAATAATAATATGTAAAACGACTTATTATAGTCTCCTATCTTATCTCTAAAAATTCCTAGTATAATAGGAATGATACCACTTAATACATAACCAAAAGCTTGTACCATAGAAACATATGCGCTTGATTCTAATGGATTTTCACATTCTTCTAAAGGAAAAATCATAGCAATGGGAAATAGTCCACCTGTACCAATGCCTACAAATATTACTCCTATTAAAATTTTATAATTAATCAAAAATATAAGACCTATTATTACAAAAAAGACACATATAGAAAAAGATGATTTATACTTTTTACTTTTATTTATGACTAATGGAATTAATAAACTAAATAAAGTTTGAAGTGAAGTAAATAAGGCAATATAAAAAGCTGCCCCTTTTTCATCAAGTCCGCTTTCCACTCCCAAAGGCCCAAGCCATGTTACTAAAGAATAAAATATTCCTGATTGAAGTCCAAAAATCATTACAAGTATCCAGACCCTTTTATTTTTTATAGGAAATACAATTTTTCTTTTTGGTATTTTTTCTGAGCTTTCTTTTGGAAGAAATATACCTACTAATAAAAGAGATACAAAACCTAATATTGACCATGAGGCTAAACTTAAAAACAGTGAGCCTCCTAGTCCCTTTTTTATAGTCAGCATAAAACCTGAAGCTATAGCCGCACTAAGGCCCATCCCCACAGAATATACCCCTATCATTGAAGCAACATGATTAGGAAATTTATTTTTTATATATGTTGATATTATGGGACCAATTATTGCAGTTGGAATCCCTATACCAAAAGCTGTCATTAAAAAATATAGATAATTTACTTTAACAGCTCTAATTAAAATGAAAAAACTAATTATGAATAATAATGTCATAATAGATTTTTTAAAACCTAATTTTTCTATTAACTTTGGCGAAAAGAATGCAAAAGCTCCCATACAAATCACAGGTACAGAAGTTAATAAACTTAATTTAAAACTAGAAAGTCCAAAAACTTCTTGAATAGTTTCTGCCAAAGGAGGTATTGATGATATTCCCGTTCTTAAATTAATTGCAATAAAAAATATTCCCAAAATCATTAATATCTCTTTTTTTAGTACTCTTTTCATATACATTCCTCTCTAAAATAATTTCACACTCCATTAATTGCTTTACTCTAGTGGTACCTTCCATCGAAGTTAACATTTCAAGTAGTTTAAAAGCTAATCCTATTGCAGTTTCTGGACAATATGAAGTAATTTAGGCTACAATAGTTGTAAATATGAAAAGAAACACGGATTATTCCCCGCGTTTCTCTTTATTTAAAAAAATTCTTTTATTTTTTTATCCAAGGCATTAAGTTTCTTAATTCTTTACCTACTTTTTCTATTTGATGAGTATTAGACTCTTCTCTTTTTTCATTCATAAATTTTTGACCATTTTTATAGTCATCTAAGAATACATCTGCAAATTTTCCTGATTGTATATCTTTTAATACATCTTCCATTGCTTTTTTAGTGTCTTTAGTAACAATTTTCGAACCAACATAATAGTCTCCAAATTCTGCTGTATTAGAAATAGAGTTTCTCATTGTAGGGAATCCACCTTCATATAATAAATCTACAATTAATTTCATTTCATGTAAACACTCAAAGTAAGCATTTATAGGATCATAACCAGCTTCTACCAATACTTCAAATCCTGTTTTGATTAGTTCAGTTACTCCTCCACATAAAACTGCTTGTTCTCCGAATAAATCTGTTTCTGTTTCTTGTTTAAATGAAGTTTCAATAATACCTGATCTTCCTCCACCTACTCCACAAGCCCATGCTAATGCTATGTCTTTTGTATTTCCAGATGGATCTTGGTTTATAGCTATTAGACAAGGAACTCCGCTTCCTTCAGTAAATGTTCTTCTTACTAAATGTCCAGGACCTTTTGGTGCAACCATAAATACATTTGCTGTTGCAGTAGGAACTATTTTATTGTAATGAATATTAAAACCATGTCCAAATCCTAAGTAAACTCCTTCTTTTAAGTTTGGCGCAATATCATTTGCATAAATATCTGCTTGTAATTCATCTGGTGTTAATATCATTACTATATCTGCATCTTTTACAGAATCAGCAGTGTTTTTTACTTTAAATCCTGCTTTTTCAGCTTCCGCCCATGACTTTGATCCTTCTCTTAATCCTATTGTTACATCCATTCCATTTTCTTTTAAATTTAATGAATGAGCATGTCCTTGTGAACCGTATCCAACTACAGTTATTTTTTTCCCTTTTAATAATCCCATGTTACAATCTTCATCATAATAAACCGTTTTTCCTAAAATTTCTTTTGCCATTATATTTACCTCCATAAATTTATATATCTCTATTATTAATTAATAGTTATTTCAATCTCATAAGTCTATGCTAGAAGTTCTTTTATTCCTTCTGCAAGAGCTTTTATTCCTATTTCTATTTTTTCTTCATCACTATTTGTATAGTTTAATCTAAATGTATTCATTCCCTCTTTACCTGAATAAAAAGGATCTCCTGGTACAAATGCTACTTTCTTCTTTATTACTATATCAAATAAATCTAATGACGAATACCCTTCTGGAAGAGTTACCCAGATAAACATTCCACCTTCTGGTCGTGTTATCTGCACTTCATCTGGAAAATATTTTTCTATTGCTGATACCATACAGTCTCTTTGTATCTTATAGAGATTTCTAATCTTTTCTATATGAACCTCAATATCATTTTCTTTTAAATATTCATACACAACTCTTTGTGCGAAATAATTACTTTGTAAATCTGCTGCTTGTTTTGCGATAATTAATTTTTCCATTATCTCTTTTTTAGCTGTTATCCACCCTAAACGCATTCCTGGTGAAACTATCTTTGAAAAAGACCCTAAAAGTATAGTATTATCTTCTAAATATGATCTCATTGATGGTATTTTTTCACCAATAAATCTTAATTCTCCATATGGATCATCTTCTACAAAAATCGTATTAGAACCCTTTAAAAGAGCTGCTACTTTCTTTCTATTTTCAGCAGTATAAGTGATTCCCGAAGGATTCTGAAAATTAGGAACTGCATAAAATAATTTAGGATCATACTTTTTTAAGTTTTCCTCTAATATCTTAACATTTACTCCATCTTCTAACATTGGAATCGCATGAAATTTAGGTTCATACATAGAAAATGATTGTATAGCTCCTAAATATCCTGGTTCCTCTATTAGAATATCATCATCTTTGTCTATAAATATCTTTCCGATTAAGTCCAGCCCTTGCTGTGATCCATTTGTAATAAGAATTTCCTCTGGATCTATTTTCAAAGCTGAGTTCTTAAAATATCTTTCAGAAATGTATTCCCTTAAAGGTAGATATCCTTCTGTAGTGCTATACTGTAGTATATTTATACCATCTTCTTTTAAAATCTTATTTGTCACTTCCTGTATATCTTTTACTGGAAAAGATATTGGATTTGGAAGTCCACCAGCAAATGATATTATTTCAGGATTACCTACTACTTTTAGGATCTCTCTAATAAATGATTTTTGTACATTATTCATTCTATCTGCAAATCTCAGATCCATCTTAAACCTTCTTTCCTAACTATACTATAATTTTGCTGTTATTAAATCTCCCATTTCTACAGTTCCTACTTTTTTAGTTCCCTCACTGTAGATATCACCTGTTCTATATCCTTCATCTAAAACATCTTCTACTGCTTTTTCTATAGCTGCAGCTTCATCTAATAAGTTAAATGAATATCTCATCATCATAGCTAAAGATAATATAGTTGCTATTGGATTAGCTATTCCCTTTCCAGCAATATCTGGAGCTGATCCATGTATAGGCTCATATAATCCAACAATTCCGTCACCTAAGCTGGCAGAAGGAAGCATTCCTATCGAACCAGTAAGCATACTTGCCTCATCTGATAGTATATCTCCAAATGTATTTTCTGTCACAATAGTATCAAATTGTCTAGGATTTATAACTAACTGCATTGCTGCATTATCAGCATACATATGGATTAACTCCACATCAGGATAATCTTTTCCCATTTCTATTGCTATTTCTTTCCATAACTTTGAACTGTCTAATACATTGGCTTTATCTACACTTGTTAATTTTTTTGATCTAAGTCTTGCTATTTCAAAACCTTTTTTAACTATTCTTTCAATTTCTCCTCTAGTATAAAACATAGTATCGTAAGCATAGTCTTTAGTTAACTCTTTTTTACCAAAATATAATCCTCCAGTTAACTCTCTTATTACCATAATGTCTAATCCATCACCTATTATTTCAGGTTTTAGCGGACTGGCATCTTTTAATGAATTATATAAAATAGCAGGTCTAAGATTAGTATATAACTCTAAGGCCTTTCTTATTCCAAGAAGTCCCTTTTCAGGTCTTATAGCTGGGTCTATTACATCCCATTTAGGCCCTCCTACAGCTCCCAAAAGAACTGCATCACTTCTTTTACAAAGTTCCACTGTTTCATCTGTTAATGGTTTTCCAAATTTATCTATTGACTCTCCACCCAGATAACCTTGCTCATAATTAAACTTATGACCATATTTCTCACCTATTTTATCCAGTACTTTTATTGCTTCATTTACTATTTCTGGACCAATTCCATCTCCTTTTAAAACGGCTATTTTAAAATCCATTTTATCTCCTCTCTAGTCTTTATTATCTAAATTATTTTTTTTAGCATAGCTAAATAGTCCACCAGCTTCTATTATATCTTTAACATCTCCTAAATCTCTTAAATCATAAGTTTGCCCTTTAGTGTGATTAGTTATAATTCCTTTATCTGTATCTATTTCTACTTCATCATTTGTAGAAAATCCTTCTTTTATTGATTTTTCTGTTTCAAATGGAATTAAGAACCCTCCATCTACTGCATTTCTATAAAATATTCTAGCATAATCTTCAGCTATTACTGCCTTTATTCCAGCTATTTCTAAAGCTAACGGTGCATGTTCTCTAGATGACCCGCATCCAAAGTTTTTTCCTGCTACCATAACCGTATATTCTGATGTATACTCTCCATCTTTTATAAATGGCTTATCTCCTACTATATCAGCAGGTAAACCAGACATTGCATATTTACCATATAATTTTACTTCTTCTGGATCATCAATTTTATACACTAAGTGCATTGCTGGAATTATTTGATCTGTATCAATATTATCACCTAATACATAAACTTTTCCTTTTATTATTTTTTCCATTTTTCCTCCAATTCCTAATTTTGCATTATTTTAATTCTCCCCCTCTGCACGTCATAGATTTCAAGAGTCTTCTTGGAATCTATGACAGCTTTGAGGATAGAGATTATATTATAATTATTTTTTTCCTAATGCTATTCCATTTTTATAAAGTACTTTTCCATTTACCATTTTCAAATAAAAATCATTTTTACCAATATCTTCACCTTTACATTCAGAATTACTTTTATCAATTTTAGTATTATGAGTGGCATATGTTCTTAAACTATCAATCTTCCCACTATAAGGCATTAATTTTTTATCCAAAAAGTATACAAATCCACCCTGAATATAGTACCCATTATCTAGATATGCAAATTGTGTAGGATCAGTACCAATAGATTTCTGACCATTTACATACATAACATTGTCTTTCATAAATAATATATTTTTCTCATTATACTGTTCTATATCTAAGAAAAATATTGCATTTTCCTTGTCTTCTCCAAAAGTGTTACTAAAATAATCTGTTACATTTACATTACATGCTGCATAAAATATTGCCGATAAACAAAGAAACAGTGTTAAAATTAATTTTTTCATAATAATCACTTCTTTCTATAAAATTTATTTATCTAAATCTGTTACAAACATAATAATATTTCTGAAACTAAATTATGACTCTTTTTGAACTTTCTTTAGCAGTATATATCATATAAAAGTCGTTATTTTCTATTATTTTTCTACTACATTATCTGCTGGTACCCAGCCTAATATTCCAGCTTCATTTTTACAATACAGCCAACTATTTTTTATTGTAACAAGAGTCAACTTATCTCCAATATTTACATTTAATTCTGTGGGATTATACTCTTTTATCAAAACTTCATCTTGAAAATAATCTTCATGAATATAAATATTGTATCCTTCTATTTCACAGCTGTACCATGCATAGTACTCTTTACACTTTTCTAAATTGCTGACTTTTACACCTTCTTTAAATGTAGGAAAGTCACCTTCATATATATGGGGTTTATTTACTATTAATTCCATAAATTCTCCATTCTATACTGTATTTAATTAATCCCAACCCAAAAATTCTCTAGGATCAGTTATATAACCTGTTACTGCTGAAGCTGCTGCTGTATACGGTGATGCTAAGTATACTTGTGAATCCATAGAACCCATTCTTCCTGGGAAGTTTCTGTTTGTAGTTGAGATAACTACTTCATCTGCATGAGTTCTTCCAAATGTATCTATTGGTCCTCCTAAACAAGCCGCACATGATGGAGGTCCTATTTTACATCCTGCTTTTTGGAATATTTCTAAGCAAGTTTCACCCTCTATTTTTATTTTTTCTAAAGCTTCTTTTACCTTTACTGTAGAAGGAACTATAAATGTTTCAATAGCCACTTTTTTCCCTTTTAATATTTTAGCAGCTGCTACAAAATCAGTAGTTTTCCCTCCAGTACACGAACCTATATACGCTCTGTCTAACTTCACATCAGATAAATTTTTAGCTAATTCAGAATTACCTGGATTAAATGGTTTTGCTACCATTGGCTCTAATTCAGCTGCATTATAAGTATATTCCGCTGCATAATTTGCATCTTTATCAGAGTAAAGCAGTTCAAAAGGTATATCTGTTTTGTCTGTAACATACTCTACTGTTATTTCGTCTGGCTCAATAATACCACACTTACCACCAGCTTCTATTGCCATATTACATATAGTCATTCTTTCTTCCATATTAAACTCATGGATGGCATCTCCATCAAATTGCATACATTTATATGTAGCACCGTCAAATCCTATATCTCCAATAACTTTTAAAACTACATCTTTTCCCATTACATATTTTGGAATTTTACCATTAAATGTAAATCTCATTGTCTCAGGAACTTTTACCCATAATTTCCCTGTTCCTAAAATAAATGCTGCATCTGTATTACCTATTCCTGTTGCAAATTCTCCAAAGGCCCCTGCTGTACAAGTATGTGAATCTGTTCCAAATAAAACCTCTCCTGGTCTGGTATGCCCCTCTTGAGCAAGTGCTGTATGACAAACACCTTTATACTTATTAGTAAACGGTGGATAATAATACTTTAATTCCTGTTCCACTGCAAACTTATTTACATACTCTATATTTCTCATAGCATGTTCATTTTCTGTAAAGATATAATGGTCTGGTATTAATATCACCTTTTCATTATTCCAAACTTTAGCATTTTCTCCAAAGTGTTTCTTAAAAATTGACATACTTCCTGGACCTGTTACATCATGTGTCATTAATACATCCACATTCACCCAAACATTTTCTCCTGGCTTTACATCTTCTCTTTTGGATTTTTTAGCTAGAATCTTTTCTACAATTGTCATTCCCACTACTGTTTCCTCCTCTTTATCTTTAATTAAACTAATTATTATTTTATATTTAAAATCAAATCTTCCTACTTTTAGTATAACATATTTGAACATAATATTATTAAACATCATTAATATTTTATTACTTCTAAATGTTTATTACACTTTTTTTAATTTAAAAATTATTATTTCAGGTTGTGCAAAAAACCTTACATATTGTCCAAAAATACTTCCACCAACACCTGATGTTATATATATTTTATGATTATCATAATTTTTCATTCCATATCTGTACTTTTCTCCATACCTTGTTACTGAACGAGAACCCGGAGAAAATAATCCAAAGAAGCTTATCATTCCAGCATGAGTGTGCCCAGATAAAGTTATGTCTATTTTATTTTTTTCATCATTTGTCATTTCTTCGAAATAATCTGGATTATGTGATAGTAAGATCATGAAATCTTTTTCACTCACTTCTTCTAAGACTTTACTAACATCAGAATTTCCATGCCATAAGTCTTCCACTCCTCCAATTATTATTTCTTGATTATTCTTTTTTATTATAACCTTCTCATTTTCTAAATTAAATATTTCAAGTTTTTCAAGTTCACTTAATACTAAGTCGTGATTTGAATAATCATGATTTCCTGTGATTGAGTATATTCCATATTTTGGTTTTTTAACCTTTTTAAATTCTTTAAAAAATGGTATTACTTTACCTTCCCAGTTAGTATAATCTCCGCCTAGTAAAAGAATATCTTTTTCTGTATTATTCATTTTTTCTATTACTCTATCTAATGCTTCCTTATTAAACTCTTTTCTAGTATCAAATTGGAAATCTGCAATAAACATTATTCTCATTCCATCAAATTCATCTGGTATATTTTTAGAAGATATTTCTATTTGTTTTATTTTTATATTCTTAAACTCATGTAAAGAATAAAAATAACAGATTGGTATACTTATAACAAATAGAAAACATAATATCATTAAAATTTTTATTGCTTTTCTCATTATTTACTTCCTAACTAACATAGTTGTATTTTTTTATGTAATTCTTTATCCAAGATCTCTTAACCTTTTTAGAGTCTCTTGAATTAATTTATATTCTATTGAATCCACAAGAGCTATCCAGCTGGCTTCTATTATATCTGTGGAAACTCCTATTGTTGTCCAAGAATTTTTACCATCTGATGATTCTATGAGTACTCTTACCTTTGCTGCTGTGGCATTTTCTTCACCTTTTAATACTCTTACTTTATAATCTATCAAATGCATTTCTTTTAATTCAGGATAAAATCTTTCAAGTGACATTCTAAGAGCTTTATCTAAAGCATTTACTGGTCCATCTCCTTCTGCTACTTTTAATTCCACTTGTTCTTTTACCATTACTTTTACCACTGCTGTAGAATAATATTTTTTTCCTATATAGTTTCCTTTTACATCAAAGTAAACTAAGTCAAAGAATGGTTTATACTTCCCTAAGTATTTTCTGATAACCAATTCAAATGTAGCCTTCGCTCCCTCAAACTGATAACCTTGATACTCCAGTTCCTTTAACCTTTCAATAATTCCTTTTGTTTCCTCTGAATTTCTATCGATATTTTTATCCACTCTATTTATTACTTCTAGGATTGTTGATCTGCCAGACACTTCCGAGAGTAAAAACTCTCTTTCATTTCCAACATTTTCAGGGCTAATATGTTCAAAAGAATGTGAAGCCTTTGAAACTCCATCTATATGCATTCCACCTTTGTGAGCGAAAGCATTCTTACCTATATAGGGTGTTCCATCTTCTATTATAGTATTTGATACCTCAGCTACTTCTCTTGCTATACTTGTAAGCATTATCATTTTTTCCATTGGAACTAATTCATAGTCTTTTTTTAGCTGTAAGTTTGCAATTATAGTGGAAAGATTAGCATTACCACATCTTTCTCCAAATCCTATAAATGTACCTTGAACCTGTCTTACTCCAGCCTCTATTGCAGCTATGGAGTTTATAACACCAAATCCCATGTCATTATGTGCATGTATTCCAATTTTTATACTACCCAGCTTATCTATTACATTTTTTGTAATTTCTGTTATTTCATCTGGAAAGCATCCACCATTTGTATCACATAAAGTCAGAACTTCTGCTCCTCCTTCTTTTGCAGCTATTAAAGCTTTTACAGCATATTCTGGATTACTCTTATAGCCATCAAAAAAATGTTCTGCATCAAAAATAACTTTTTTCCCTTTTGAAGTAAGAAATAGTATTGTATCTTTTATCATTTCTAGATTATTTTCTAGATCTGTTTTTATTATATCCGTCACATGAAAATCCCAACTTTTACCAAATATAGAAACATATTCTGTTCCTGCTTTAAGTAAAGATAAGAGATTTTGATCCTCTTCTGCTTTAGCATCTTTTCTTCTGGTACTACCAAAAGCTACTAACTTAGATGTTTTTAATTCTATATTTTTTATTAATTCAAAAAATTCTAAGTCTTTAGGATTTGATCCGGGATTTCCTGCTTCTATAAAATCTACTCCAAATTCATCTAAAGCTTGAGTGATAGCGATTTTATCCTTTACTGAAAATGATATTCCACGTGCTTGTGCTCCGTCTCTTAAAGTTGTATCAAAAACTTCAACTTTAGTCATTCTTTTCTCCTTTATAGAGTCTATTTATACCATCTATATACGCATTTATACTTGCTTCTACTATATCTGTACTTTGGCTTTTCCCTATATAAGTTTCTCCATTCTTTTCTATTCTCACCACCACTTGTGCTTGGGCATCAGTATCTCCTGTAATAGAATCAAGCTTATATTCTTTTAGCTCAAAACTATCATCTAAAATACTATTTATTGCATTATAAGCAGCGTCCACTGGACCATCACCAATTGTAGTTTCTGTTTTTTCAGCTCCATCTATCTTTATTGTAACTTCTGCTTTTGGCTTTCCTTCTTTTCTTGTAATCTCAAAACTTACCAATTCTAATCCACCTATAAATTTCGCTGTATTTCCAGTAACTAATGAAATTATGTCTTCATCTTGTATATTTTTCTTCTTATCAGCTAATTTCTTAAATTCATCAAATAAATGTGACACTTCTTCTTCTTTTAAATGAAAACCTAATTTAATCAACTTATCCACAAATGCATGTTTTCCAGATAACTTCCCTAAAACTAAACTATTTTTTGTATCTCTTCCTACTGATTCTGGAGTCATGATTTCATATGTTTCTGGATTAGCCAAAACTCCATGTTGATGTATTCCTGATTGATGTGAAAAAGCATTTGCACCAACAATAGCTTTATTTACTTGAATTGATACACCTGTTAGTAAACTTACCATTTTACTTGTAGGGTAGATTTGTCTAGTATCTATATTAGTTCTTAAGTCTTTAAATCTATCTTTTCTAGTATTTAGTATCATTACAACTTCTTCTAAAGCTGTATTTCCACCTCTTTCTCCTAGACCATTTACTGTACACTCTATTTGTGTGGCTCCTGCCTCTACTGCTGCAATAGAGTTTGCTACAGCTAAACCTAAATCATCATGACAATGTGTCGAAATATCTACATTTTCTATTCCTTTTACATTCTCTCTTAAATATTTTATTCTTTCAAATATTTCTGTTGGAGTTCTATAACCTACAGTATCTGGAACATTTAAAGTAGTTGCTCCCGCTGCTATTACTGCATTAAATACTTCTATTAAATATTCTGGCTCTGTTCTCATTGCATCTTCTGCTGAAAATTCAATATCATCAATAAAGCCTTTAGCATAAGTAACTGCTTCGTAAGCTCTGTCTATTATCTCCTGTTTGCTCATTTTTAATTTAAATTCTCTATGTAATGGTGATGTTGCTAAAAAGATATGAACTCTTTTCTTATTAGCCTTATCTAATGCTCTAAGAGCAGCATCTACATCTCCTTTAACAGCTCTAGCTAAACTTGCTATAGTTGAGTTTTTAACATTTTCTGCAATTGTTTTTATAGCATCAAAGTCTCCTGGAGACGATATAGCAAAACCTGCTTCTATTATATCTACTCCTAAATTTTCAAGTTGCTTTGCTATTCTTAACTTTTCTTTAGTATTTAAATTGACGCCTGGTGTTTGCTCGCCATCTCTTAATGTTGTATCAAATATTTTTATAATTTTACTCATATTTCCTCCTTAAGTTAGCTACATTTTCTCTCCACGACTCATTGCCAATACACCTGTTTTAGCTATTTCTAAAACGCCATAACTCTCTAATATATCTATAAATCCTCTGAGCTTTTGTACATCTCCTGTTAATTCCATAGTTAGCGAACCCGGAGAAACATCCAATACTTTAGCTCTGTATATCTCAGCTATTTGTACTATTTGAGCTCTTGTTTCATGATTTGCCTTAACTTTTAAGAGCATCATTTCCCTTCTTATCACTCCATCTTCAGGAAATATCTTTACTTTTACTACATCTATTATTTTATAAACTTGTTTTTGTATTTGATCAAGAGTTTTATCATCACCCTCTACAGTTAGAGTTAATCTAGCGTAACCTTCTTTATTAGTAACTCCAGCTGTCATTTTCATCACTTGATATCCTCTTCTATTAAAAAGTGACATTATTCTAGAAACTATACCATTTTTATTCTTAGCTATTATTAATATTTCATGTCTTTTTATCATCTAGATCACCCCCTTTTTTCCTACCATTTGATCCACACTTGTTCCTGATGGAATCATAGGGAGTACATTCTCTTCTTTTTCTACTATACAATCTATTAATACTGCTTCATCTGAATTTAGTAACTCTTCTAATTGTGACAGGTCTTCTGGGCTTTCCAGCTTTACTGATTTAATTCCATAAGCTTCTCCAATTTTCACAAAATCTGGATTATGAGTTAGATCAACAAATGAATATCTTTTTTCATTAAACATTTCCTGCCATTGTCTAACCATTCCTAAATAAGAATTATTTAATATCACTATTTTCACAGGTAATTTATATTCTTTTACCATCATTAATTCTTGCAGAGTCATTTGAAATCCACCATCGCCAATTATTGCAATAACTTTTTCATCTGGTTTTGCTACTTGTGCTCCAATAGCAGCAGGCAGTCCAAACCCCATTGTTCCTGCTCCTCCTGATGTACAAATAGAATCTGGGTTATTATAGCTTAAAAATTGTGCTGCCCACATCTGATGCTGACCCACATCAGTTGCTATTATTGCATTGCCCTTTACTATACTGTCTATTTTCTCTAGTACTTCCTGAGGACAGAGTTTTGTTTTATCTTTTTTTATGTAAACTAAAGGATACTCTTGTTTCCATTCCTCTATTTGTTCCAGCCATTCTTTATGCTCTTTTGGCTTTAACACCTTATTTATCTCTTCTAAAACACTTTTTAGATCTCCAACTATTGGTATATCAGGTTTCTTATTCTTCCCAATTTCTGCTGGATCGATATCTATATGGATAATTTTTGCATTCTTACAAAATTTATCAGGATTCCCTGTTATTCTATCATCAAATCTTATTCCAGCAGCAATTATCAAATCTGCTTCTGCTGTGGCATAATTTGCATAAACCGTTCCATGCATTCCTAGCATTCCCAGTGATAATTCATGCTTTGTTGGAATACTTCCTAATCCTAATAGCGTCATAGTTACAGGAATATTTGAATTCTCAGCTAATTTTTTTAATTCTTCAGCTGCTTTAGCTTTTAATATTCCAGCACCTGCTATTATTAAAGGCTTTTTTGCATTTTGTATCTCCTTAATAGCCTTTTTAATTTGCACAGGATGTCCTTTATATGTAGGATCATATCCTTCTATTTCATATTTTTTATTATAGAGCTTTTCAAACTCCTCATAAGTTATTTTAGCCAACTGTATATCTTTTGGTATATCTACTAAAACCGGCCCAGGTCTTCCTGTTGTGGCTATATAGTGTGCTTCTCTTATAATATGTGGTAATTCTCTTATGTCTTGAACTAAATAATTATTTTTAGTTATTGGTACTGTTATTCCTACTATGTCAGTTTCTTGGAATGCATCTTTCCCTAATAAGTCACTAGTTACTTGACCTGTTATTGCTATCAAAGGAATAGAATCCATGTGAGCTGTCATTATACCCGTTACTAAATTAGTTGCTCCTGGCCCTGAAGTGGCTAGGCATACCCCTACTTTCCCTGAAACTCTTGCATATCCATCTGCTTCATGAGCTGCACCTTGTTCGTGCCTGGAAAAATAGTGTTTCAAATTTTTATAATTATATAGCTCATCATAAAAAGGTATTACGGCTCCACCTGGATAACCAAAAATATCTTTAACTCCAAGCCTGCTTAAACATTCTAAAACTATCCTTGCTCCACTTATCATTTTATCTCCCATATTTATCACCCTTATACATTTATTCTCATGATTTCATATCCATAATTACTAAATTCTTTTATAATTCTCTGAATATGATCTTCTCCATTTGTTTCTACAGTTACACGTAATTCTACTTCGTGAAATCTATCTAAATTTTTAAACTGATTGTGATCTAGCCTTACGACATTTGCATTTAGTTTAGTAAGTATATCAGAAACTAATTGAAGCTGTCCCGGTTTATCAGGAAGCTGAACTGAAAAACTAAAGATTCTTCCTCTAGATATTAATCCTTTACTTATCATTGAAGAAATAGTTAATACATCGATATTTCCTCCACTTAAAACAGATACAATCTTCTTATTTTTCTCTTTTATTTTTCTTAACCCAGCTAATGATAATATTCCTGCATTTTCAGCTATTAATTTATGCTTTTCTACTAATATTAAAAATGATTCCATTAAGTCATAATCTGAAACTGTTATTATCTCATCTACATACTTTTTTATATATTCAAAATTTATATCGCCTATTCTTTTAACTGCTGCTCCGTCAGCTATAGTATATGATTCTTTTAGCTCAGTGACCTTACCTTCTTTTAAAGACTTTAATGCACTAGCAGCTCCCTCAGGTTCTACACCAATTATTTTTATATTAGGGTTTTTCATTTTTGCTGCTGCTGCCACTCCTGATATTAGTCCGCCTCCTCCAAGAGGTACCACTATTATATCCACATCTGGCATTTCTTCTAATATTTCCAAAGCTATGGTTCCTTGACCAGCTATCACTGACTCATCATCAAAGGGATGTATAAATATATATCCCTTTTCCTCTTGAAGTTCCTTTGCTTTTGCATATGCTTCATCATATACATCTCCATAAAGCACTATTTCTGCGCCATATTTAGCTGTTGCTTCCACTTTTATGAGCGGTGTATGCCTTGGCATAACTATAGTTGCTTTTACTCCTAATTTCTGTGCAGCAAACGCCACTCCTTGAGCATGATTACCAGCAGACGAAGCTATAAGTCCTTTTTTCTTTTCTTCATCATTTAAAGTAAATATTTTATTATATGCTCCTCTTATCTTAAATGATCCTGTTCTTTGTAAATTTTCCGGCTTTATATAAATTGTGTTTCCAAATTCATCTGAAAATGTAGAACTATATATTAATTTTGTCTTTACCAGTACATTTGATAATCTTTCTTTTGATTCCACAAAGTCGCATAATGTAGGCATTTCATCTCCTTTAAAAATATTTTCTTTGTATTAAAAACTATTTTTAATACTCTTCTATTGCTCCTTCTACCGCTGAACCTACATGCATTGCATATTTTTTTAAATATCCTGTAGCATTTATTTCATGTGGTTTTAGCTTTGCTTTTCTATTTGCTATCTCTTCATCTGATAGTTTTATATTTAGTATTCTATTCGGGATATCTATTTCAATTATATCTCCTTCTTCCACTATCGCAATAGTTCCTCCTACTGCTGCCTCAGGAGATACATGTCCTATAGAAGCTCCACGAGTTGCCCCAGAAAATCTTCCATCTGTTAATAGTGCTACTTCTTTATCTAGTCCCATTCCTGCTATAACAGATGTTGGTGTAAGCATTTCTCTCATTCCTGGTCCACCTTTAGGTCCTTCATATCTTGTTACTATTACGTCACCTTTTTTTATTTGCCCGCCTAAAATAGCATCTACTGTATCTTCCTCAGAATCAAAAACTCTTGCAGGTCCTGAATGTACAAGCATTTCAGGTGCCACAGCTCCAGCTTTTACAATTGATCCCATTTCTGCTAAATTTCCTTTTAAGACAGCTAAGCCACCTGCTGAATATGCTGGTTTATCCCAAGGCTTTATTACATCTTCATCATTTATATATGCATCTTTACACACTTCTTCTTGTGTTTGTAAAGTTACTGTTTTTTGTTTACCATCTAGTTCTCCATTTTCTAAGAGTCTTCTCATTACTCCTGTTACTCCACCTGCTCTATATAGATCCTCTATAAAATACTCCCCTGATGGTGATAATTTACATAATTGAGGTACTTTTGCAGCTATAGCATTAAAGTCGTCTAATGACAGTTTTACTCCTGCCTCATGTGCAATTGCAGGTAAGTGTAATGCTGTATTTGTAGACCCTCCTAATGCCATATCTAGTGCTACTGCATTCCTAAATGCTTCTTTTGTCATTATATCTCTAGGTTTTAAATCTGCTTTCAATATATCTAATATTTGCATTCCTGCTTTTTTAGCTAATCTCATTCTTTCTGAAAATACTGCTGGTACTGTTCCATTTCCAGGAAGTCCCATTCCTAATGCTTCTGTTAGGCAGTTCATAGTATTTGCTGTATACATTCCTGAACATGATCCACATGTAGGGCACGCCATATCTTCAACCATATTTAATTCTTTTTCAGTCATCTTACCTGCTTCAAACTGACCCACATATTCAAATACATTACTTAAGCCTATTTTTTTTCCTTTATATGTCCCTGCTAGCATTGCTCCTCCACTGATAAATATACTAGGTATATTCACTCTTGCTGCTGCCATAAGCATTCCAGGTACTACTTTATCACAATTTGGTATAAAAACCATTGCGTCAAATGGTGTTGCCATTGCTGTTGCTTCTACTGAATCTGCTATTATTTGTCTAGTAACAAGGGAATACTTCATTCCTATATGATTCATTGCGAGTCCATCACATATACCAATAGTATTAAACTCCATTGGGACTCCTCCAGCCATTCTTATTCCATCTTTTACAGCTTGTACAAGAGTTTGTAAATGTACATGTCCTGGAATTATTTCATTAAAAGAATTTGCAATTCCGATTATTGGTTTTGACATCTCTTCATTAATAAAACCTAGTCCCTTTAACAGAGACCTGTGCGGTGCTCTTCTATCACCTTTTTTTAAGTTATCACTTCTCATTATCTTCACCTCTTCAAAAAATTTTATAATTTGTACAAAAAAATGATTCTAAAAAATTACCCTAGAATCACTCTCTAACCTCTATAATTAAAATAAATATTTATAAATAATATACTCAAAACTGCTATAAACAAAAGATTGCCTACATAGAATTTTATAGTATTATAGTAAATTATCATTGGCACTACATGCAGTTTTTTTAAAATAGTTCTTACATGTAGGAAACATATTATAGAAATTAAAAAATGGTTCTCTAATTATGAGTTCTATGAGTTCTATAATTCCAACTAACAATATGACTAATAACACTAATATTTTCATATTTTGTCTCCTTCACTAATCTTTTATTTATTTTACTATATATATAATAACAAATATTACACATTAAGTAAAATATAGTTTTTATATTTTTTCCATAAGTAAGATATATACTAAAAAAACATTATATATTTTTTATATATACATAATAAAAAGACTGTTATAAAAATAATCAACAGTCTTTATCGGGGGGGTAATACGAAAAAATTATTCTTCTTATTAGCTTAAGATAATTATACCCTTATTGTCTTAGCTCTCTCTTTTTTTATTCCTAGGGTTTGATTTATTTTTGCTTTTTTATTTATTAGGGGGGGAGTTAAAATTTAAGACTTTTTTTTACTTTTATTATTCCTAATTTTTATATCAAATATTTTATTCATATGTTAAAATTTATTATCTTAGTTATTTGGAGGTTTTATGAAGATAGAAATTTTTCAAATTTTGATAATAAGTAATGTTTTATATAAAAGAATAGAAAGTAATGATTTAAAATGGATGTTATAATTGTCATAGTTGGTTTAATTATATTAGGTTTTGGAATTCTAAATTTAAAAAAAATTTTATATGGAAAGCTAATTTTAGAAACTGATTGTGAATTAGAAGAAATAACATTTAGTATTGATAGTGATGGAGAATATTCAATTTGGATAAAAAATTGTAGTTATATATTTTTACCATACGATAAATATGAAATAGTTATTGAAAAAATCCCCTCTATGGAGATTATAATGTTATATTATCCATTATTAAAAGGAAGAATTTTTGGTATAGGTGGGAGTAGAAATGAATTATATAACTTTTCAGCATCCAAAGGAGACTATATAGTAAAACTAGAAAAAAGAGCTAAAAATACAAAGTTTCCTATAGAAATAAGAGAAGATAAATCTTTTCTTTTTAAAGTAGCTTGTTTTATAATTATTACAGTAGGAATGTTTTTGATTATGTATGGTAATAATAAAGATTTATTATTTAATTAAGGGTAGTATTGAAAAATAATAAGTTTAGAGAATAGTTTTTATGTTATAATAAATCTTAATTTTAAAGGAGTATTATGAAAAAAGTATTTTATGTTTTTTTATGTTTTTTTTCTTTGTCATATTCTTACATACCTGCATGTGTAGTAACTAAAGGATCTTGTGTTATTATTGGATATAATATTGGTGGAGAAATTCCTAATCAGTCAGAACATTCAGATATAATTGAAACTGTAGATTTCTTAAATCTTTTTTTGAAAAAAAATCAAAAGATAAAGTTAGTAGGGCATACAGATTCATTTGAAGTAAAAAATAAAAAAATATGCTTAAAGCAGTATAAATACTAGCATATTTTTCAACCCCCCCCTGGTTACGACTACACTGGTACTACCCCTTAATATGAGTTAGGTTCAATTAAGTCACATTTATCCATACTATTTAAGATAGTTTAACATATCAGATAATTTTAATTATGTATATTTGGTGTGATTAAAATGTTTTGAAATCTATATTTCTACAGTCAACTCTCGTTTTAACCAATCTCTTATTGTATTTACATTTACTCCATACTCTAGGGACAGATATTTTTTTCCTAGAATGTGCAATTTTATTATCACTTTCTTGAATTTTTTTGTGTACCTTTTCCCTAAAATTTAAGCCAGATCCAATTGAACTTTTTATTTTGCGAGAGCGTCTTTTGATAAATAATGAAGAACTGATTTTTTCATCAGCTCTTATCTCATCTATATATTATTTTCTAGCAATTCTTCAGAAAAAGGTTCTCTAATTCTATTTGTTCCTAAAAATTCTTCTTTTGAAGCTTTAAATAATTTGTAATTATTCCTTGCGTTATTTAATGATATACGATTATAACCAGTTACTTTATCTGGATATTCATGGGCTGGTAAATCATATCTCCAACTACAAACTTCACAATAATCTACTATAACTTCATCTTCTCCATCGATAGTAAAATAGCCACAACATGGGCATTGAATCCTTTTCATACAATCACCTCTTTACTTTAATTTTATATAATTAAATTAAAATGTTCCTTTTTTACTTTCTAAATAATTCTTCCATTTTCTATATAAACGTTCCATATTTAATTCCGGAGAACCCAGACTTTCTTCATTCATAGGCATATATCTAACAAATTTTGAAATTACTTCTGGATAATCAAAATCAGCATAGATAATCTCAACTGTTTCTAAAGGATCTGGATATAATTCTTTATGCTCTAATACCCAATTTAATACCACATATAAAAATTTCTCTTCCGTCTCACTAATTCATCGATATATGGATGAATTGACTCTTCTCTAATTACAGACGCTAAATCTAACAATGTTTGGGATGGCTCTTCTTCTTTTCCAATCATTTTATAAGCATTCTTGATTGCTGCTTCTGAATTTAAAAATTGTTCCTTAATTCCATATGAAATATCACTCCAAGTCAAATTGACCAATTTTGAAATATATTCATACGGTAATAATATATTTAAAGTATTCATTATTTCGCTCCTTTTGGAACTTTTTGATTTGGAGTTCCATTAATCTCTCTACCTTCAATAAATCTCTGATGCGTTACTCTTTCAATGTATTCTATCTTAATTTATCCCTATTAATATATTTCAATTATTATAAAAATATATTTAACTATACCTTAGATTTTTATTTTTGCAAGGTTTGATATTAATTTTCTTTTGTTTTAAAAATATGTATATGAAAAGACTCCTAATATTTCCAAGTGTCTTTTCAAATTAAACTCTATTTAATTATTATATAGTGTGTATTAGCTAATATCTCTTTTGAAAATAATTTTTTCAAAAAAACATCTAATTTTATTGTTCCAAGCACTAAATTTTTCTCATTTTTTTCATATTGTGATGAAAACATTATAGTTTTTACTTCAGAATTTTCAATCATGTTTTCAAACATTAATTCTAAATCTTCTAAATATTTTTCTTCGACCTTTAAAATACCAAATGATTCATATTCAGTTTCACTTTTTAAATAACCTGGAACTTTTTCAATAATTTCTTTATTATAGTCAACATCTAACATCTATAACGACTTTCCTCCATAACTCTTCCCATCTTTCCTCACTGTTCAAATATTCATCATCATTTTTAAATTTATTTGAAGCTACTAAATAATAATTTTGAGTTTCTAAGTAATTTGAAAAATCTGGATTATTAAATACTGCACCTTCTTTTTTTAAAATAGAAAAATCATTATAAGAATATTTTTCCAATAAATTTTTTTTAGTAAAAATCGAAATCTCTGTTTCTATAAATGCCATATTATCTCTCCCTCTATTTATACCATTCTATATTTAAATTAGTTTCATAAATCTTATTAGTGACGTTACTTGTAAAAATATTTTTCCATCTGTATCCATAAGAATATCAAAATTCACATCTTTTCCTTTTCCAATTTTCGGATTAACTTGTTTAGCAACTTTCAAGATATTAGGTTTAACATCTCTATGAAAAATATTAACATTTCCAAATTCATTTTCTATTTGTTTTTTCGACAATTTTTCTGCAACCCCACTACCACGATTACTAATCTCACTCTTAAAATCATCAGCATCTACCTTAACTTTAGCTACCTGCCATCAGGTGTAGTCTATGTGACTTCTTGTGAAGTATTTGTTGAGGGTTAAAAAAGAGCTGATTTTATCAACTCTTCTTTCACTTCATAACTTCACTTTTTTTCACTTTCGTTGTCCTAAAATTTGGGCCCGATCCATTATATTATTCTTCCCATCTATTTGCATCCCAATACCATTTCACATACTTATATATATTCCCAATAACATTATAATAATCAAAATCTGGATTTTCTTCTGATATATTATGTTTTTCTCTATAAAATTTATATGCTTCTTCTAATTCTGCTAATCCCTCTTTATCTTCTGGATACTTTTCTAAATAATAATTATAATATAATCTTAAATACCTATAAGCAACTTCATTATTCATTAGAAAACTTTGAACCTCACTCAATCCATTTTTCTTTTCATCATATATCATATATAGTTCCATACCTTTTTTAAGATATCCTTCTTCATCTTTAAAAAAAGCTTTAGTTTCTGGGAAGGCTATTCCGACATGTTCATTTATAATTGTTCCAAAACCTTTAGTTAAATATTTTATTACATCTTCTTTAAATCTACAACATGTATCAAGTAAAAATGAAAAAAATATTGCTACTTTATCATTCTCCTCTCTTGATTTATTAATAAAATCATCTAATGTTAACATTCTTTCCCTCCTATTTTGGTATTTGTGGATAATATGTAAATGTTCCATCATCTTGTTTGTTAAAAATGAATTCAAGACCATTGTGTTCTCCTTTAAAAGTTCTTGGATTTAAAGGATTAATTAACTTTGGATTGGTCCCCAAATTTAGGACCACTTTTTTACTTAACTAACTCTATTTATTTTAATTTCATTTTTTAATTGTTCTTCATATTCCACTGGACTCAAATAACCCAATTTCTCCTGTATTCTCTTCCTATTATACCATGATTCTATATATTCAAATATCCCTATCCTTATTTCTTCCAAATTTTTAAACTTTTTATGATGGACATATTCCTTCTTCAATGTTGCATGAAATGACTCTATACATGCATTATCATACGGATTCCCTTTTCTACTATATGATAATTCCAGATTATTTTCCTTACAATATTTTCTATATTCTTTACTTAAATATTGACTCCCTCTATCTGTATGAATTATCGTCTCTCTTCCTCTCCCTCTCATGTAAGTCGCCATTTTTAACGTCTTCATTACTAATTCTACATCCATTGCTTTTCCTACTTTATGAGATATTATTCTGTTACTCTTCAAATCCATTATACTCGATAGATAACACCACCCTTCTCTTTCACTATGAATGTGTGTTATATCACTTACCCATTTTTCATTCAGTTTTTCTGTACTAAAATCCCTTTTTAGTTTATTCTTTATTTCCCCTCTTTCTTCTACATTACTTCTATGTACTTTATATTTTTTTACTATTATTGAAAATAGTCTATTTTCTCTCATTAATCTTTTCACTCTTTTTAGATTTACTTCTAGTTTTAACTTTTGTAACTCTGCATGCACTTTCTTACTTCCATATCTTTTATGAATTTTTTGCCATATTAATGTTATTTGTTCTAATAATATCTCATTTTCTATTTCCCGCTGATTTTTCTTTTCTTTTTGGTTATAGTAATAGCTGCTTCTTGACACTTCCAATATTCTTAATAGCTTTCTTTTACTATGCTTTTTTGATAATTTATCCACTATTTCAAATTTTTCTTTTAATTTCAGCGTTTCATTAATATGGCTGTAGCCTTTTTTAAGATTTCTATTTCCTCTTCTTTTTCATTTAATTCCCTATCTTTTTCTTCCAATAATTTCTTTAATTTCACAATTTCTAAATAACTTGTTTCATCTTTATACTTCTCTTTTATTTCTTTCTTCTCTCGTGTTAACCATTCTCTTATTGTATTTGAGCTTACTCCATACTCTTGTGATAAATATTTTTTTGTTTTCCCTTGAAGATATAATTCTACTATCATTTTCTTGAATTCTTCTGTGTATCTTTTCCCTAAATTCTTTTCCATTCCTATCACTCCCAATTTTTAGTTTATCACAACTTCACTTTTCTTCACTCTCGTTGTCCTAATATTTGGGCCCGATCCAAAAATAATTATACTTAATGCTACATATAGAAATTAAATTTTAGCAAAAAAAAATCGCCGTAAATCCAAACAGCGAAGTTATATATAATATTGATACTTTCGTACCAATAATAATTAATATATTGGTACGCCCTAGCGTATCCATAGTACCCTTTGAATAAAAAGGAAGCATATTTCGGCTTCCTAAAAGAATGATAAAATCATCCTCACAATTGATTTTATCATTCTCTAAATAAAAAATCAAGAGGAGAAAATATGACTAATGAAAAAATTACCCAATTATATAAAAAATCTCAAGAAATTATTTTTATGATGAGTAGAGTAGGAATTGAAAAATACTATAACTATTCTGTTAAATATACTGCTTTAGGAAATTTTCTTGTATTAGATAAAATTCCCATTACTCCCTATCTTATAGATACTTATATTGATAACGATCTAAATAAATTTATACCTAAAACTAGTTTTGATATTCTTGAGAGATTTAATATTGATGCTGAAAATTTATTTTTTAAAGAATTAGAGGAAACTTATTTACAATTTATATATAAAAAGAGTTGATTTTTACACCAACTCTTCTTTTATTTCTAATTTCACTTTTCTTCACACTCGTTGTCCTAAAATTTAGATTCGATCCAGTTTAAAACATTAGTAAAATAATGTGATTTTTATTTTTTAATTACTTCAAAATCAGGAAATGCACCATTATCAATTTCTTCACAATATTTTTTATCATTGAAATAATCAAAACCAATTTCTGTTAAATTCGTGGTATATTTTTGATTTTTATCTTCCCAGTTTTTTTGATTTTCTAAAATTTCCTGCAAGTTAGTCTCCACTATATATTCTTTATTATTGTAACTATTCAATTGCATAATATTTTTACTTATTAAATAATATATTATTTTCTTTAAATCCAATAAACTAATAAATTGATTTTCAACTTCATTTTTATATAACCAATATAATGATTCTTCTTCAGCTATACTTATTAAAAGAGATTTTATATATTCTTTTTTCATTTCCCCTCCTATTTTAGTGCCGGATTTCCTTCCAATGGAACTCTTATTATACCTTTTTCATCAGACAAACTACTATTTTTATATCCTGATAACTTTATATACGGTCCTCTATGAGTAATGTCTTCATAATTTTCAAATCCTTTTTCTAACATTATTGATTTTCCATTTGGTAATTGATATTTTACTCCTTCTCCAGTCTTCATAGGGGCCTTTGTATACCCTAAATTCCCAACTAATTCTTTATCAAATAATGTTTCTAATTCATTATAGTTTTTACCTTTTATTCCTTCTACAAAATTATCTATTTTCCCGCCTTTTTGTGTAAAATCTGACAAATTAACATCTTTAGCGTTTAAATTAAACTTTGTTGGATTACTTAAATTTTTATACTCTTCAAGTTTTATATTCTTATTTTGTATATTTAAACCTTCACCAACTGCAACCGCTTGTATTTCTAAATTTATTGCTCCTCCTGAAAAATCTAAACTGTAATTCCCTGGATTTTTAGTATATGCTATTTCTTGTAATGACACTGCTCCTCCTGAATTCATTCCTAATCCTTCACTACTCGTCAATGCCCAAAAAGCTCCTAAAGCACTATCATAATCATTTACTCTAAATAATACATCTCCATCTGATATTATTTCTATTCTTCCATTCGGATCTGGGGTTACTCCCCATCTTGTCAATACTTCTATTACTTCATTTTTTGATTTTTCTGGCATTCTTTCTACCACTTTATTAGCCGCTTCTTCTTTATTCTCTTTTTTTGTATTATCTTTTTTATTTTCTTCTGAATTTAACAACCCTGGTGATTTTGAATAATCTGGTTTTTTCTGAAATACTTCTACTTTTTTTCTTTTTATTGCTTTTTCAGCCATAGGTTTTTTCTGATCATATATTGTCTTATCTATTTCTTTCTTTAATTTTTTAC
>JAGOZX010000150.1 GCA_018058425.1 Sebaldella sp. | reverse complement strand
TAATCAAACAGGAGGTGGTTGGGGAGAGTCGTTTAATTCAAGGTGAATGTCTTGCTGTCATGGATAGATTGATAGCAGAAGGTGTAGTAGTCGACGCAATTATAACAGACCCTCCATATTGAATGGCACGACTGCTTGTAAGTGGGATTCGGTTATACCTTTTGATGAGATGTGGCTAAGACTAAATAAACTTATAAAACCTAATGGAGCAATAGTTTTATTTGGTAGTGAGCCATTTAGTAGTTTGTTAAGAGTATCGAACTTAAATAATTTTAAATATGATTGGATATGGGAAAAACAAAAGGCTAGCAATTTTATGGGTGCTAAATATGGTCCGTTAAAATATCACGAAGTTATATCTGTATTTTCCGATAACACTCATTTTTACAGCCCGCAAAAATATAAAGTTTTAGAAATAGAGGAAATTTTAAAACTAGACAAGAAAAGATTAAATGAGTTATTTATCTCAAGAGATTATGATAGGTTTGGAAAGGTTGATAGAAGAAAAACTATAAATAATCCTACAACAAATAAAGAACATATAGGCAATCCTATTACTAGAACAAGAAATGCAGATGATGGATATAGAAATCCAAAGAGTATCATTAAAATAAACAAAGAGATAAACACAAATATCCATCCTACTCAAAAACCAGTTGCTCTTATGGAGTATTTAATTAAAACTTATACAAATGAAGGTGATACTGTTTTAGACTTTACTATGGGAAGTTTTACTACAGCAATAGCTTGTCTTAATATTAAAAGAAATTTTATAGGCATAGAGCTTGATGAAAATTATTTTAAAATAGGAAGTAAAAGAGTTGAAGAACATTTAAAAACACTTGATTATATACCAAAAATATATTATAATGTGTAATCAAAAATAAAAAGGATAAAATATGGGTATATTTAAAAACAGGGTGGGAGATAGATACGGAAGACTTCTAGTGGTAAGCCATAGTGGAAAAGACAAAAGAAATAAGCACTTATGGCTATGTAAATGTGATTGTGGCTATAAAAACAAAGAAGTAAAAAACCTAGCACTTAGAGAATGGACTTGTCCTGAGTGCGGAGTAATCCACGATAGAGACATAAATGCAAGCAAGAATCTACTGAAATTAGCTATATAATTTTGGTACTATCGGGGTAGGAATTACCCTTAGAGCTTGGGTAAACTTGTGCCAGTAGGCATATTGACCAAGAAGCCCCCACTTCAAAGCGAAGCGTAAGTGGTGGGTAGTTCACAAAGTGTTGACAAAATAAATTTTATATGGTATACTATATGTGTAAAGTTAAATAGTACAATGAAAATTGAAGATTCACCACGCACTCTCGTGACTTTAGTCATGAGTTAGTGGTGACATATGTTATACATATATTTATACTAAATACAGTAAAATACTTGCATTATTAATATACATATGTTATTATAATTATAAGGAGTGATTATATGGCGAATGTATATCATGGTAGAGGATATATTTATTGTATAGAGTACCATATAGTATGGTGTGTAAAATATAGAAGAAAAGTATTAACAAATAAAATAGAGAATAGCTTAAAAGAAATATTAAATAAAATAGCAGAAGATAATAATTTTAATATATTAGAAATTAATGGAGATTTAGACCATATTCATTTACTAATAGAGTGTAGTCCTCAACATTATATACCTAATATATTAAAAGCATTAAAAGGAGTATCTGCTAGATTACTTATGAAGGAGTTCCCATCTATAAAAAGTAAATTATGGGGTGGACATTTGTGGAATCCTAGTTATTTCATAGCCACAGTGTCAGAGAATACAGAAGAGCAAATAAGAAACTATATTAAAAGTCAAAAAGAAAAATAGAAAGTGAGGTGAATTTATTAATGTTAAAGGGTTATAAATATAGAATATATCCAACAAAAGAACAGGAAATACAATTAAATAAAACATTTGGTTCGTGTAGATTTGTTTATAATCAATTACTAGCAAAGAAAATAGAATTATATAAAGGGGATAAAAAATCTTTATCTAAAACTGATTGCAATAATTATTGTAACAGAGAATTAAAGAAAGAATATTTATGGCTTAAAGAAGTTGATAAATTCGCTTTAACTAATTCTATTTATGATTTGGATAGTGCTTATCAAAATTTCTTTAGGAGAATTAAGAAAGGTAGCAAAGAATTAGGCTTTCCTAAATTCAAAAGTAAGAGAAATCATAATTATTCTTACAAAACTAATTTTACAAATAATAATATAAAAGTAGATTTTGATAATAACAAAATACAATTACCTAAATTAAAATGGATTAAATGTAAACTTCATAGAAAATTTAAGGGTAAAATATTGTTTGCAACTATATCTAAAACTCCTAGTAATAAATATTTTGTTAGTTTTAATGTAGAAGTAGAACATAATATATTACCTAAAAACAATAATATGATAGGATTTGATTTAGGAATAAAGGAATTTCTGATAGATACTAACAATAATCATATAGATAATCCTAGAGTATTAAAGCAATATGAAGATAAATTAACAAAACTTCAAAGACAACTAGCACATAAAGATAAAGGAAGTAATAATTTCAAGAAACAATGTGTAAAAATTGCAAGAGTCTATGAGAAAATAACTAATATTAGAAAAGATTTTCAACATAAATTATCTAATGATATTATAAGAGATAACCAAATTATAATATCAGAGGATTTACAAATTTCTAATATGGTTAAAAATCATAACTTAGCAAAGGCAATACAAGATGTAGCATGGGGAGAGTTTACCAGACAACTACAATATAAGGCAGAATGGAACAATAGAATTTATCATAAAATAAGTCCTTGGTTTGCTAGTAGTCAACTATGTTCAGAATGTGGTACTAAAAATAAAGAAGTTAAATGTTTGTCTATAAGAGAATGGGTATGTCCTGAATGTGGAGCAGTACATCAGAGAGATGAAAATGCTAGTAAAAATATTCTTAGACAAGGATTATTAGAATTAGGAATAAATAAAGAAAATATAGCTTAATTACAAATTAGTACGGTAGGAACTATCGGAATTTAAGTCTGTGGAGATAGTAGGTAACGAGGTCTATGAAGCAGAAAATCCTAAAGCAATAAGGGAAGCACGTGACTTTAGTCATGTGAGGTTCACGCTTTAGCTAAGTTTACTTTTTTTAAAAAAAATGCTAAACTTTGTTTAAAGTTTTAAAAATAGGAGGTTTTAACAAAAATGATTAAAATAACGTTAGGTGAATTAGTTATAGCAGAACAAGAAGGTGCTTTGGTTGAAATCGCAAAACTTGATTTAAAAATTAAAGATGCGATCAAATTAACTAAAATATTAAAAAAAGTAACAGAAGAATTAACTGTGTTCCGTCAAGCCAGAGACGAAAAAATTAAGAAATACGGTGTTGAGAAGGACGGTAACGTAGTTATAGAATCTGACAGCGAACATTTAAGTGTCTTCCTTGCTGAAATAAATGAAGTTCAAGGTCAAGTTTTAGAATTTGATTTCGAGCCAATCAGTTATGACGCTATCGGAGAAGACTCAAAAATAGCCGCTAAGACGTTACTTCTTTTAAACTTTCTGTTTGTGTAACTTAAAGAGCCCAAAAGGCTCTTTTTTTATTTAACAAAGGATGGTGTTTTAATTGGATGAACAAAAAAAAAGCCTCTGGAAAAC
>JAGOZX010000032.1 GCA_018058425.1 Sebaldella sp. | reverse complement strand
TGTATGAAATTATTTGAAGCAGAAAAAGTGTTTAAGATAATTAAGGAGAAGATAAATGAAAATATTAGCAATTGAGACTTCCTGTGATGAAACTTCAGTTGCAGTAATAGAAGATGGAAAAAAAATACTAAGTAATATAGTTTCCAGCCAAATAGAGATACATGAAAAATATGGAGGAGTTGTACCGGAAATAGCATCTCGTCACCACATAGAGAACATTCTTCCAGTTTTTAAAGAGGCACTAACAGAGGCAAAGATAACTATAGATGAAATAGATTATATTGCAGTTACTTATACACCAGGACTTATAGGAGCATTGTTAGTAGGAGTTTCTTTTGCAAAAGCACTAAGTTACTCAAAAGGAATACCTTTGATTCCTGTACATCATCTAAAAGGACATGTTTATTCTAGTTTTATAGAATATGACGTAGAGTTACCCGCAATTTCTTTAGTTGTATCAGGAGGACACACACTTCTTATTAAAATTGATGAAGATCACAATTTTGAGCTTATTGGAGAAACATTAGATGATGCAGTAGGTGAAGTTTATGACAAAGTTGCAAGACTTTTAGGTCTAGGTTACCCTGGAGGACCAAAAATAGATAAATTATCTGACATTGGAACTTCAACATTGAAAATAAAAAAACCAAATGTTAAAGAGAATGAATTTAGTTTTAGTGGAATAAAAACTTTTGTAACAAATCATATTCATAATGAAAAAATGAAGGGAAATGATATTATAAAAGAAGACATAGCTAAATCTTTTCAAGATATAACAGTAAAAATTTTATGTGAAAAAGCAATTAATTTATGTAATAAAGAGGATATAAAAACACTCACAGTAGTGGGTGGTGTATCAGCTAATAAGGCTTTAAGAAAAGAAATGAATAAAATGGGTAAAGAAAATAATATAAAAGTATTTTTTCCAAACTTAGATTATTGCACTGACAACGCTGCAATGATAGGAATGGCAGCATATTATGAAATAAAAAAGAAGGAAAGAGATTATAATTATATTTTATTGGATGCTGTGGCATCTAAAGATATGTTTTTATAGAAATCTCTAGTAATTTTAGGAGGTTAGAGATATGAAATATTTGGAAGATATGAGCGATGAAGAGCTACTCATGATTGCAAAGAGAGAGAGTCCTGTTAAGCTTAAAGTTTTTAAGGAATGAATTAATAAATAACTTAGAAACTAAAGGTTATCCAAAAAAAGATCCTGTTAAAGCCGCGGCAGAAGAGGAACAATTAGAAAAAGAAAGAAATAGGCCAAAAAGAAGTGAAATTAGAATAACTCCAGATGGAAGTGTAGAAGTAGTTGAAATTCCTGTGGAAGAAGAAGAGATTGAAGAAATCGAAGAAATTGAGGAGATTGAAGAAGTCCAAGAAATACAGGAAGTTATGGAGAATAAAGAAGGAAAAATACAAGAAAATGAGTATCTTCAAGAAACAGATGGTAAAGAGAGTTCTGAGTTAGCAAAAGAAATAATGAAGGAGATTGATAGAGACGTGAAAAATAGTGATGATATCAAAGTAGTTCCTAACCTTACTTCAGAGGATGTAAAAACATCAGAAATTAAACCAGTAGAAGAAAAACCAATTAAAATGGTAATTGAAGAGAAAGTAAAAGAAACTGAGATAAATAATGAAAAAGTATCTTTAACTCCAACAATAAAGGAAGATATCGAAAGTACTGCTAATAGTCAAAATAATATTAGAATAGTAATTTTGAATCAGAATGAAACTCAAACAGAGAACGAAATAAAAAGTATAAGAGGTAGAAAAAATCATAGAAATTATATAACTAGAAGAAGTTCAAAAGTATTAAGAAAGAGACATCATAATATTTTTGAGTTGAAATCAAAATTAGATTTATATCCTATGGGACTAGATGAGAGTCTGATAAATAGAAGATTGAAAGAAAGAAAAATTCAAAATTCAAAATATACAATAGGTAGTGAAAAAAAAGTAGATAGAGGATCAGAAAAAGATAGATTTTTTGATAAAGATTCACTTCCAAGTTCTTATTTTGTAGATGAGATAGTTTTAATGCCTAAAAATAATAATACATTATTTACTTATTGGGAAATTAAAGAAGATACATATAACAAACTTAGAGAAGAAAAACAAATATCATCAGATGTAGTGATAAAAGTGTATAAAAATGGCGTGGAAGATAAAAAAGTCATAAGAAGTGAAAGATTAGGAAGCCATTATATACATGATATCGAAGCTAATCAAAATTATGATGTAAGTATAGGGTATGAAGATAAAGCAGGAGAGTATGTGGAAATTGCGCATTCATCAAAAGCACTATCTCCAAGAATAGAAACTTCAGAAGAAAAAGATGTTAAATGGTTAGAAGTAGATGAGAATTTTGCAAAAAAAGAAGTAGAAGAAAATACAATGATAGAAGAAGAAGATAATTATATTGATGAAGAAATCTTTTCTGTATTACTAAATAAACTTAGAAATGTAAGATCTTCTTAAAAAATGTAATTTAATAAAATAAATATAGAGTAAAATTTCTAAAAAAAATAAAAATCTCAAATTTTCTTTTGAGATTTTATTTTCCTTGAAAGCTATTTCAAATAAGAGTTTAAGAACAAATACTTTTAGGAATCTTATTTTTTTTTCTACTTTTTTTTAAAAAAGTGGATTTTTTATTTTAAATTTAAATAATTTATGGTAGAATCAGAGGTATGGATGAAATGAATAATAATGATATTATGAAAAAAATAGAAAAAGAAAAAGATCGAGCTTATAGCAAACAATTGGAAAAAAATATATTTTTAGGGGAATACAAAGAAAGAGTTATTGCTGCTTTAACAAAAGAAGAAGTCGAAGAGAAAGGGGTTTACAAAGAAATAATTCAAGCATTAAAAACTAAAGAAGCAAAACACCTTAAAATTTCTAGAGATATAGAATTTTCTAAAATAAGAGATTATGTAATTGAAGCAGAAAAAATAGGGATAAATTATCAATTAGTAGATGGTTTATCTTATTCAGGTAATGTGGGATTAGTTGTATCTTCAGATGATGCATTAGAAAATCAGAAAGAGGATCCAATAATAATGAGTATTCCCGAACGATTCAAAAATAAAGGACTTCCAGATATTTATTATGAATCGCTGGAAGAAAAAATATGTGATTATCATAAAATGATAATACATAATGAAATGCCTGAATTTGAAGAAAAATATAGAGAGATAACTTTTCTTGACAGGGTCTTGGGAGTTAAATGTCCAATATGTGAAAAATTAGGAGGAAAAAAACGTGGTTGACGGATTTAAAATAACAGGAAAAAGTGCATTAAATGGGACAATATCAGTGAGTGGAGCTAAAAATGCAGCTCTACCAATAATAATAGGGACTTTAGTAGAAAAAGGAGAGTATATTATAAAAAATGTTCCAGATTTAAGAGATATAAGAGTATTAATGAAACTTCTTGAAGATTTAGGAATGATAGTAGAAAAGTTAAATGACAATGATTATAAGATAATAAATAATGGATTCAAAAGAAATGAAGCAAGCTATGAGATAGTGAAAAAAATGAGAGCTTCATTTTTAGTAATGGGTCCAATGATAGCAAATTTAAATGAGTCAGTGGTATCACTTCCTGGAGGATGTGCAATAGGAACTAGACCAGTTGATTTACATATAAAAGGATTTGAAGCTTTAGGTGCAGAAATAACACAAGTTCATGGATATATTCATGCTAAATCTGATAATTTAAAAGGTGCAGAGATTCATTTGAAGTTTCCAAGTGTTGGAGCTACAGAGAATTTAATGATGGCAGCTGTGAAAATTCCAGGAAAAACTATTATAGCTAATGCAGCAAGAGAGCCTGAAATTGTAGATTTAGGGAACTTTTTAATAAAAATGGGAGCTAAAATTACAGGTTTAGGAACAAGTTCTATAGAAATAGAAGGTGCAGAAAAATTAACTGCTTGTGAATATTCAGTAATGCCAGATAGAATAGAAGCCGGGACATATATTATAGCTTCTATAATAACAGATGGTGAATTAAAAGTGAAAAATGCCAGACTTGATGATTTAGGTGTATTTAAATCTGAATTAGAAGATATGGGAGTAACTTTTGAAAATGAAGAAAATGATGTATTAAAAATAAATGGAAAACTTGCTGACTTAAAACCTGCAAGAATAAGAACAATTCCACATCCTGGCTTTCCTACAGATATGCAGCCTCAAATGATGCTTTTATTATCATTAGTAAATGGTACTAGTGAAATGGAAGAAACTATATTTGAAAATAGATTTATGCATGTTCAGGAATTTAATAGAATGGGAACAGATATTAGTATAAGACATGGAGTGGCTGTAGTTAGCGGAGGGCTGCCTTTAAGTGGTGCAGAAGTAATGGCATCAGATCTAAGAGCAGGAGCAGCATTAGTATTAGCAGGATTAGCAGCTGAAGGAGACACTATAGTAAATAGAGTTTATCACATAGATAGAGGATATGATAAATTAGAAGAAAAGCTAAATAATGTTGGTGCAAAGATAGAAAGAGTTAAATTAGACGCATAAAATTACTTTAGAAAATTTAATAAGTATAAAAAGATTAGGAGAAGAATGGATAAAGTCATTGGAATAAATGCTGTTAGAGAACTATTAGAAAGTGAAAAAAATATAGAAAAAATAGAAGTTTATAAAGGTCTTGGAAAAGATAAGATAAAAGATATTTTAGAACAAGCAAGTAAAAGAAATATAAAAGTTTTTTATATTGATAAGAGACAAGATAATTCACAGGGAATAGCAGCTCTTATTTCTGAATATGATTATTACCAGGAGTTAAATGAATTTTTAGAAAAAGTTTTGAGAAAGCCAAAATCGATAGTAATTATTTTGGATCAAATACAGGATCCTAGAAATTTTGGAGCTATCATCAGATCAGCAGAATGCTTTGGTGTGGATGGTATAGTAATTCAAGACAGAAATAGTGTTCGTATCTCTGAAACAGTGGTAAAATCTTCTACTGGAGCAATAGAACATGTAGATATAGTACAAGTGACTAATATTGCAGATACCATTGATACATTAAAAAAATATGGTTACTTTATTTATGGAGCAGAAGCTGATGGAACTTCTAACTACTATGAAGAAAAGTATCCAGAAAAAATATGTTTAGTTTTAGGCAGTGAAGGAAAAGGCATGAGAAAAAAAGTCAAAGATCATTGTGATAAAATACTAAGCATACCATTGAAGGGAAAAATAAACTCTTTAAATGTATCAGTAGCAAATGGAATATTATTAGCTGAAATGGCAAAATAATAATTGATAAAATATTCTAGAAATTTATAAAAATAAAAAATCAACTCAAAAGTTTAGCACTTTAAGTTGATTTTTTTATATAATTATTTATTTTCAAAAAATTTATTAGCAATTCTAACAGACTCTCTGGCATCCTTAGCATAAAAATCTGCATTTATCATATCAGCATAATCTTGGGTTAGGACAGCGCCTCCTACAAAGACTGTACAGTTAATATTTTCCGTTCTAAGAGCTTTTATGGTCTCTTCCATACTTTTGACTGTTGTGGTCATAAGAGCGCTCAAACCGATGAGTTTTACGTTTTTTTCTTTAGCAGTTTTTACGACCATTTCTATTGGAACATCTTTTCCTAAATCAATAATATTATATCCATAATTTTCAAGTACAATTTTCACAATATTTTTACCAATATCGTGAATATCTCCTTTAACTGTAGCTAAAATAATATCACCTTTGTTCACAAATACCTTTTTTTCTTTTAACATTTCATCTTTTAATATTTCAAAAAAGTATTTAACAGTTTCAGCAGTTTGAATAAGTTGAGGTAAAAAAATCTCACTCTTTTCAAATCTTATACCAATAGTATCTAATACTGGAATCAAAAAATTATCTATAATATCTAAAGGAGTGTACTCTTTTAGAAGTTCTAAAATCTTATTTTTTCCTTCTTCTCTGAGACCAAGATTTATAATATCAGGTAATTCGAGTTCACTACTTTGAATATTTTTTATTTCAACATTACTGTTATTAAAATACTTAATATATTCCATACTGTCCTTATCGTGATTCATAAGAACATTAAAGGATTTAATAATATGAATCATTTCTTCATCTTGAGGATTTAATATAGGCATAGTAAGGCCAGAGTGTAATGCAAGAGTTAAAAAAGTTTTATTTAGTAATCCTCTATTAGGAAGTCCAAATGAAACATTACTTACTCCCAGAACAGTTTTTACTCCTAAATTTTCTCTAACTAACTTAATTGCTTTTAATGTTTCAATAACTTCTTTTTGTTGGGCACTAGCTGTAAGTACAAGGCAGTCTATTAAAATATCCTCTTTAGGAATACCATATTTTTTAGCTGTATCAACAATAGTTTTAGCAATTTCAAAACGCTCCTCGGCAGTGTTGGGAATACCACCTTCATCAAGAGTAAGACCTATAACTGCACTACCATATTTTTTAGCAATTTTAAAGATAGTGTCCATAATTTCAGGTTTACCATTTACAGAATTTATAATAGCTTTTCCATTATAAACACGAAGAGCTGCTTCTATAGCTTTTGGGTCTGAACTGTCAATTTGTAATGGAAGATCAATAATTGACTGAACTTCTTTTACTACATTTATAATAGTCGCTACTTCATCAATTTGAGGAAGTCCGACGTTTATATCCAGAACATCAGCACCTTTTTCTTTTTGAATAATAGCTTCTTTTAAAATATATTCAAGATTATTAGTAATAAGAGCTTCTTTCAGTTTCCTTTTTCCAGTGGGATTAATTCTCTCACCTATGATTTTTATTCCTTCATTTAAATCAATGCATTTAGTAGAGCTAGCTATGATACTTCTTGGTTTTATATCCCTTTTAACAGGTATAAATCCTATAAGCTCTTCATGGAGAGATTTTATAAAAGCTTCATCTGTTCCACAACACCCTCCTAAGATAGAAACACCTTTTTTAGCAAATTCCTTCATGATTTGTGTATATTCATTAACCGATAAATCAAATATAGTCTGTCCGTTTTCTACTTTAGGGAGTCCGGCATTAGGCTGTACAATGACAGGAATTTTTGTGTAAGTCAATATTTCTTCCACAATAGGTATAAGCTCTTTAGGTCCTAAAGAACAATTAACTCCCAAAGCATCTACTCCAAGAGATTCTAAAATAGTGACAACTCCCAGTATACTAGTACCAGTAAGAGTCCTCTTATCTTCTTGAAATGTAACGGTACAAATAATAGGAAGATCAGAATTTTCTTTAGCTGCGAGTATTGCAGCCTTTGCTTCATAAATATCCACCATTGTTTCAATTAAGATTAGATCGGCTCCATATTTCTCACCAATTATTATTTGTTTTTTAAAAATTTCATATGCATTTTCAAATTTTAATGTTCCTAAAGGTTCTAAAAGCTGCCCTATTGGACCAATATCAAGTGCTACATATCCATTAGGATTTGCGCTCTTAGCTAGTTTAACAGCTGAAGCAATTATTTCTTCTTGAGAATACTCACTGTGTTCTAATTTTAATTCATTAGCCCCAAAAGTATTAGTAGTGATAATATCTGCTCCAGAATTTACATATAATGAATGAATTTCTTCAATTATCTCTGGATTATCTATGTTTAAGTCTTCTGGCATCTTCCCAAGTTTAAGTCCTTTTTTTTGAAGCATAGTTCCCATAGCCCCATCAAAAAATAAAATTTCTTTTCCAAGTTTATTTTTAAGCTCCACAGTAAGTATTCTCCTTTCTGAAATCACATGCCCCATTTAGATTACATGTGTCACATTTATCAATTTTATTTATAATATTTTTATTTTGAAAGCCAATAATAGCACTAACTGATTTTCTTGGAAGCATAATAAAGCTATCTGTTACAGTGACACCTATTTTTTTTGAAGCTTCAATTATATTTAATAATTCCTTTTGAATAGAAATATCAAAATCACCATATCCAGGGCTGTATCTACTGGTAATATAGAGCCCTTCAGACTTTGCTTTTTTATCTAATTCTTTATCTACTTCGTCACAAAGAGCTTCTATATAGGTACTGGCACAAGCATCTAAAATAATAGATTTTAGTAATTCTATTTTAGAATAATAATTTATTCTCATTTCTATTTCATTTCCAAGTGTAGCGCACATAACAGCACATTTATCTGAATATAATAGATGTTTTTTTATATCACTACTGTTAAATGTTAAATTTGTACCATTTAAGAAAATTTCATTGTCTTTTTTCAAAGTAAAAATATTATAAATAAATCTTGGTCTTGAAAGTTCTTTTGTTTCTTGAATAAGTTCATCAATCATTTGATCAAGATTTTTGTCTAGAATGTCACTTTTATGATGTAAATATCTTAAAACTTCTTTTTTATCTATTATTAAATTTAAGTCCATGAAAGTAACCTCCAATTTTTTTAGAATATTTTTAATTATGATTATTTATTTAGAGACAGAGTTCTAAGTTGTAGTTAATAAACTACTTAAAATACTAATATTAGGCTCTGTCTTACTAAATTTTCTAGTTTTTATTAATTAAGGAAATACTTTAGAATTTTTAAACTTCTTATCTTATGCATTATTCATACTTTACTTTCATTGCTTTCCAAATAATGATAAAATCTGCTCTGGTAATTTCTAAAAACCCGTATCTAAAAGAATAGCCCCAATGTTTCTTATCTTCTATAAAAGAAAGTTTTGGAACTAAGGGCTTTATATCAGTTTCTAAGCAGTCATGAAATTTAACATTTCTTCTAAAGGGAACAAAGTCATTTCCCATATCAAATTGGTATATTTCGTCATCAATTATTTCACCTACAGCAGTAAAAAATTGATAAGGCTTTTTATCAGAAATATCTTCTTTTGAGGAATAATATACAATCCAGTCACCTTTACTCATTCTTTTTAAAGGTGCTGCCTTGCCATGACAGAGTTGACTAAATCCTCCGTCAACTCCTTTTAAAACATGATTTTTCGAGGCAACACCAATCCAAAAACGTTTATTTTTCATAGAATACCTTCTTTATTTAATAATTTCTTCCCATTAGTCCTACTATTTTTCTAACTTCTCTTACTTTTTTATCAGCAATATCACGAGCCTTTTCAGCACCTTTTTTTAAAGTTTTTTCTACATAGTCCATATTCTTAGCCAGTTCTTCTCTCTTTTGTCTATATGGGCCAAAATATTCCAAAATTTTATTATATAATTCTGTTTTTCCTTGCCCATAACCATAATTTCCATTTGAAAAGTTATTTTTCATAGTTTCTAACTCTTCTTTAGTCGCAAATAATGAGAATAATTTAGTAATATTATTTTCAGGATCCTTTGCTTCTTCTAATGGAATAGAGTCTGTAACAATGCTCATAACCTGTTTTTTTAATTCTTTTTCAGGCATAAACATATTAATGACGTTTTTATATGACTTACTCATTTTTTCTCCATCAGTACCAGGAACAACAGCTAAATCTTCTAAAATTTTCTCTTTAGGAAGCCTAAAAACTTCTTTATTATAGTGTTCATTAAATTTTATTGCTATGTCTCTAGTCATTTCTAAATGTTGTTTTTGATCTTTTCCTACTGGAACTATATCCGTATCGTAAATTAAAATATCTGAAGCCATAAGAATTGGATAAGTAAGCAGACCAGCATTTGATTTTATACCTTTTGCTACTTTATCTTTATATGAATGACCACGTTCAAGAAGACCCACAGGGGTAATGTTTGATAGAATCCATGATAACTCTGTGTGTTCAGGAACATCAGACTGTAAAAAAAGTGTAGACTTTTCAGGATCTAAGCCGCATGCAAGATAATCTAATATAGCGCTTATAGTATTATTTCTTAAGTCTTCTCCATTTGGTAATGAAGTAAGTGCGTGATAATCAGCTAAAAAATAAAATCCTTCATATTCGTCCTGTAAATTTATAAATTGTTTAATAGCACCAAAATAATTTCCAATATGAAGTACTCCACTTGGTTGTATTCCAGATAAACTTCTCATTATAACCTCCAAAGTATTAAATGTTTTAAATAATTATAGCACTTTTGATGTGCACTTTCAATGAGTTAGTGGGGAAATAGAGGAGAGAGATTAGAGAAAACTATTTAAATTACAAGAAATTTAGATTCTAAGAATGTTAGTAAATATTAGAGATACTTCAAAATAACAAAGGGTTTATATCTTAGACACAGCTTTACTTTCCTTAGTTGTTACCTAAGAATTGTTTTATAAGAACAACACCTTGAAAAAAAACAATAAATGAGGTACACTTATAATAAAATTTGAGTGGTGAAATATGGAAAATATAGAAAATATTTTAGATATATATTTTAAAGAAGACAAAAATTTAAATGATTATGAATTTTTAGAAAAAGAGATAGAAGAAAACTTTCAAATAACTTACAAAAAGTATATATTTTTAGAAGATAATATTTTTGATAATTTTAATCCAGAAAAAATAAATATGAAGCTAAATTATGCATTATATTTAGATAATCCTGCTAAATTAGAGAAAATTATAAATAAGTATAATTTTATTCAAAAGTATAATATTTCTTATTTAGATGAAAGTGAGAAAGAAAGCGATTTTGTGGAAATAAAAATATCAAAATTAAATAATATACTTGATCAAACTGCTAATATTGTTTTGATACAAAATAATTTAGAAAGTTTTAAAAAACATATCTTATTTGAAAAACGAGATGAATTTGAAGAGATTATCAATCAGATTAGTAAATATAGAGAAAATATAAATAAAATTATTATAAATTCGAGAGTTGTAGACTTAAGAGAAGAAGTAAAAAAAATAGAATTATTGATATTAGATTATTCTAAAATTTTAAATAAGGAAATAAGATTTATAGTTAAAGGTTTGAAGATAAATATAGATAAGTATATATTTAATAAAATAAAGGATCACATAATAAATGTTTTTGTAAATTCTATTTTATATGGGATTGAATCTAGGGAAGAAAGACAACTTTATGAGAAAGATAAAAGAGGTCAGCTAAATCTAATTTTCAAACAAGAATTCGGGGAAATAGTTGTAGAAATGACTGATGATGGTCAGGGAATAGATGAGGTAGAAATTTATCAAAGAGCAGAAAAATCTGGATTAATTGATAAAAATAAGAATTATACAAAAGATGAGATATTAAATACAATTTTTAAACCAGAGATGTCATTAACTAATAAAAAGGATGAAAATATAGAAAGAGATTTGACTTTATCTAATTTTTATAATACAGTTGATGAATTAGGCGGGAGCATAAAGGTAGAAAGTGAAAAAAGTAAGTTTACTACAATTACTGTTAGAATACCTCTTAGTTTTATACTAACAGAAAGTTTATTAGTAAAAGCAGGGGATATAAACTATGCATTTCCGTTTAGTTCAGTGGAAAAAACTATAAAAATAGAGAAGAAAAACTTCTCATATATCTCAGATTACATGTACTATTCACTTGAGAATATAGATTATCCAGTTTTAAAGATACCAGATGAATTTTTAGAAAATAAACAAAAAATACCAAATTATGGGATAATATTAAATATAAGTAGTGAGAAGTATATCTTTTTAGTAGACTATGTAGGAGAAATAGAGGAGTTAGTTCCAAGAAAAATAAATATAAAGAATAAGTTATATAATTCATTTTTAGGAGCAGCAGTTTTAAAAAATGAAGAAATAGTTTTGATTTTGGATGTAAAAAAGGTTAGTAAGAATAAATTTTTCTTGATGAAGTAAAAATATTTTTAAATCGTTGAATTGTTGGGAAATCATATAAAAGTTTAAAAGATTGGAAAAAAATAATGGTGAATAAGTTTCAGGATTATTATAAAAGAAATAGACTAGTAGTAGAAGAAGTCATAAAAAGAATAGTAAAGATAGACCAAGTAGAAAATATTGATTTTAGAGACGATATAAGGCTTATGAATAGAATTGAAAACAGTAGTTTTTTAGTGAAGGATAAAAAAGTTTCTATTTTAACTTCAACTTTAAAAAAGTTTTTTCAAATAATGGAAAAGGAAAAAGTTCTTTTTTATGAATATAAGTATGATTTACTTGATTGTTTAACAGATTTACTAAAGGCATTACAAGTATCAGAAAAAAATGAAGAAAGACCACAAACTGTCTTAAATGAGTATGGTAAGTTAGATGATCATATATCTTTTTTTGAAAATATTATTTTAAAGTTAAATGAAAAGAAAAGATATTATTATATAAAGATAATATTAGATAAGACAAAGCCGTTATTTTTTCTAACAAGAAATATTTTTTTAGATTTTTTAAAACAATATGGAAATCCATATAATTATACTCCACAAGATTTATCAAATGAAGAATATGATTACTTTATTTTAGATTTTAAATTAAATGAAGAAATTAGCAACTTTGATGAAATAATAGAGAACTACATGGATAATGCTATAAAAAAGATAAATATAACTAAGATAGGTGAATCCGAAAGCATTTATAATATAAAATTTTATTATAAAGAAAATAAAAATGAAATTCCAAAAGAAATAAAAGAAAATTTTAACTTGTTAGATAGTGTGTGTTATTATAACTTAATTGATAGTTATATTATAGAAGATGATGAGGTAATTATATCAGATATTCTATTTGATAAATATCTAGGAGATTTAGAGTTGGTGACATTTAAAAGATTTAATGAAAGAGATTCTAGAATTTTGATTTTATTGGATATGAAAAAAGAAAATTTAAATAAAATAAAACAAAGAATAAGAGAAGTAATTAATGATAGAGAGATAAGAGATATCTTATTTAAAGATAAGTGTGACTTTTATGGATTACAGTTTTTAGAGTATTTAAAAGAGAACTACAATATAGAGTATGGAGGATACCAATTTTGAAAAAAATAAATTTTAAGCTCTTTTTTTATATAATACTGGTTATTGTAATATTGGAAACAGTAATTATAGCTTTAAGTTTGTCTGATAGAAATGATATGTATCTTAGAGAGAACGAAGAAAATTTAAGATATAAGGCTAGTTTGTTAGGGACAAGACTAGAAAAAAGTATGAATAGTGTGGAAATACTAGGAGATATTTTTTTAACAAGTGTAAAAAACCGTACTATAACTGATAATTTAGAGGAAGAGAAAAAAATATTAGATGATGAGCTGTACAATGTTTTAATAACAACTAATCTAATAGGTGGATATTATGAATTTAATATAAATGGTTCTGAATACATAAATTCAATGTATTTTGATAAAATGCAAAATAAATATAATGATAATTTATCAAGCGAAAATATAGATGAAATAAAGAACAGTGTAGAAGAAGAAAGGATCAGAGAATTTGGATGGAAAATACCAGTATATGTGAAATCATGGGATACAAATGTAGCATTTTATCATAAAAATATTTATGTTAATGATAAAATAAAGGGAACTGTGATTTTAGCCATGGATTATAATAAGTTAGAAGAAGAATTACTGACTTTAAATGGTAATTCAGGAACTGAATATTATTTGGTGGATTCTGAGAATAATATCCTTTTTACTAATAATTTAGAAATAAAATCAAAGAAAATAAAAAAAATAGATGACAATGACTTTCTATTAATGATGAAAGGAATACAGGCTGATGATTCTATATCAGGACTATTTGTAGACCCAAAAGAGAAAAGAGAACTTTATTCATATTATAAACTAGATAATAAAAATATATTTATCATGAAAAAATATGTATCAAGAATTGGGAATATAGAATTTTATCAAAAATATATTTGGATAATAATACTTTTAAATATAGCAAGTATAGGTATTCTTTATATTCTTTTGAAAAATAAATTAGAAAAGCCGATTAGTAAAATTGATAAATCTCTTCTTGATATAAGTAAGAAAAAATTAACGAGAATTAGAAATGGAAATGGTAAGGAGAATGATGGTTATTTAATTGAAAATTATAATAGAGTAGTAAAAAGTTATTCAGAATTAATATTAGATGTTAAGAAGAAGACTAATTTTACAGTTGGTTTAGTAGAAAATTCAATTAACATGTCAAGCAGCTTACTAAAAAATAATTTGACTAAAGAAACAAAGGTAGCGAATATAAGCTCTCAACTTCAAAGTAATCAAAATAGCTTTGATAAGGTATATAATTTAATGATGAAGAACCATAAGTTAAATACAGCAACTCAGATGGAGCTGTTGGATGTAGGAAGAAATATTAATATTTTAAAAGAAAAATTTTCTAGTGAAAGAGAAAATGGAGATGAAATCGAAAAATTAACAAATGAAATTAATAAGATATCTTTTCAAATAAATGTATTTGGATTAAATTCTACCATTGAAATGTATGGTAATTCTAATAATATAACTGATTTTGAAGAGAGCTCAAAGGAAATAAGGCATTTAGCAAATAGAGTGAAGTTTTTATCAGAGGAAATAAAATCAATTTTAAAAAAGGAAAAACTAGATTTTCAGATAAAAAATAAGTCTTTAAACTTAATTGCAGACTACGGGTTGGCATTTTCTGAAAGGCTTACAAGTATAAGGAAAAGTCATGAAAAAGAAATCATAAAATATGTAGAAAATAAAGAAAACTTAGGGAACTTTTCTCCTGATATAGAAGAGCTGAGAAAAGAAATATTAACTAATCAAGATATTCTAACAAAAGAAATTTATGAGTTGAAAAAACTAGAAGAGAGTTTGGAAATTATTGATTCTATGATGAATGAATATAAAATAAATTCTAATAGAACAGGAGAAGAATATGAAATTAAAAAATAGATTATTAGTTTGGACATTTTCAGTATTCTTTTTTCCACTATTTCTTTTTATAATTTTATTTGAACTAAATACTTATACAGCATATAAAAAACAGTATATTTCAGAAAAAGAGGAAAGTCTAAAAAAATTAGAGCAAGTTTATGAGAATAAAATTGAAAATATTAGTGGAAATATTGATGTATTAGCAGATGAGACAAGAAGTTTGAAAGCTATTGATACTGCTAAAATTTCAGAGAGTATAAATTTTTTGAAGAAAATAAACATTGAATACGAGGATATATTTTATATAGATTCTCTTTCAGGAGTAAAAATAATAGAAGAAAGTAAGAACAATGAATTAAATAAAATATTTGATAATCTAAAAGATAATAATATAGAGTTTTTTATTTCAAATCCGTATTTAGATAAAGTTTCTAATAAGAATGTTATTACTTTTATAAAAATAATAAAAAATAACAATTTAGATCAAAAAATAATAGGAATTACAGTTTCACAGGATTATTTTAATACATTGGGAATAGAAAATAGCAGAGACAGGTTTTACTTAGTGAAAAATACAGGAGAAATATTATCTACCAACAGTAATATAAGTGGAGCATCTTTTTATAATTTATATAATATTACAAATAATAATACTCTAAAAGATTTAGAAGGAGATTTCACATTAAAATCAAATAATCAAAAAACAAAATTTAGATATCAAAAACTTGAAGTAGATAAAGTTTATGTGATGACACAAGATTTGGAAATAAATTATTATAAAAAATTATTTAAAGATCTTTTTATACCTCTGGCTCTTTGTTTGTTTCTACCAATGATATTATTTATTTTACTTTTATTTTTCTTTCAAAAGATGTTTATTACACAAATTACAAAATATAGGCAAAGTATAAATAGGATAATAGGTTTGGATAAAAATTCAGAACTTCTTGATGAAAATGATGAACTAGAAAGTATGGATGAAAAGTTTGATTACTTTTCAAAAAAGATAAATAATAAATCTAAAGTAATAGATAAAAATATTAAAATAATTTCGGATAAAACTTATGAATTAAGTAAAAATCAAGCTTTGAATTATAAAATACTAGGTGAAGAACAGCAAAAAATGGGGAATATAAAGCAAGAAGTTACAAAATTGATAGGGTTATCAGAGATAAATTCAGTAGAATTAGGTAAGTTAATAAAAGAATGTGAACATATTGTAAAAGAGAATAAAAACATAACATTAATGACAGAAAGTTTGAGAAGAAATTTCCAAAAGTTGAATGAAAGTAGTGTAAGTATCGAGGAAATGATAGATAACATAAACTTAATATCAGATAGAACAAACCTATTATCTTTAAATGCCAGAAAAGAAGCTGAAAGAGTATCAGAATATGGGGAGAGTTATTCTATTATAGCAGAAGAAATTAGAAATCTTTCTATATTGATTTTGGAAATTTCTAATAGAGCAAAAGAAATAAGTCATAGTGTAACAGAGAGAATAGCTAAGGGAAACCAAGTTATGGATTTAACAATAACAAAAATAAATAAGTTACAGACTGAGGTAAAAATAATAGATGGGAATGTAAAAATGCTTTATGAAAATGTAAATTTAGAAAATGTAGAAGAATATGAGTTAAATAAAACATTTAGTGAATTAGAAACATTAATTATAAATGGAAAAGAAAAATTAACTACGAATATTAAGTTAATAAATGAATTAAATATATTTTTTAGAGAAATTATTAAAGTAAATGATTTTCTAGAAAAGAGGAATAATGAGTAAAATAGATAAGTATCTTATATTTGAAATATCAGGGTGTTTATATGGAGTGGATTTGAAATATATTTTGAAAATAAAAAATACTACTAAATTTTATAAACTTCCAGCGATAGGAGAAGAGTATCTGGGTATTATTGAACTTGAAAATAGATTTATTCCAGTGTATAATTTTGAACATAAATATGGATTAGATAATGAAGAAAAAAATGCTGTTATTTTTATTAGATATAGAACAAATGAATTTGCTATATTGATTACCAATCTTCTGGATATATTTGACATACAAACAGAAGAAATATTTTTTGAAAAAGAAAAAACTTTCACTTATATTGATGAAAAGAAGGCTTGTTTGATAAATTTGGAAGAAATAACTGAAGAAGGAGTAAGTTAATATGAATTATTATGCAGGAATTGATTTAGGAGGAACAAATACTAAAATTGGAGTTGTTGATAAAGAAGGGAATAAAATCTTTACTACAACTATGAAAACTGATTCAATAGACGGATATGAAATATCATTAGATAGGATTTCAAATATTTTGAAAGAGAATTTAAAAGAGTATAATATACAGCTGACTGATGTTGGTGGAGTAGGAGTGGGAGTACCAGGGCCTGTTGTACAAGGAAGAATAGTTAAGTTTTTTGCTAATTTCCCGTGGCCGAATGGCTTAGATTTAGCAGCAGAATTTGAAAAAAGATTAGGATTAAAAGTAAAAGTTGATAATGATGTAAATGTAATTACACTGGGAGAAATGTGGAAAGGTGCAGGAAAAGGTCATGGAAATGTTTTAGGAATAGCTGTTGGAACAGGTATTGGCGGTGGGATTATAGTAGATGGTAATCTAGTTACAGGAAAAAATGGAACTGCTGGGGAAATAGGACATAGTAAAGTTGAAAGAGATGGTAAACTTTGTGGATGTGGGCAGAAGGGCTGCTGGGAAGCATATGCTTCTGCAACTGGACTAATAAGAGAAGCTCAAGGAAGACTTATAGTAAATAAAAAGAATAAATTATATGAAATGACTAAAGGAAGAGAATTAGAGGCCAAAGATATTTTTGATGCAGCTAAGGATGGAGATGAATTTTCTTTAGATATAGTAGATTATGAGGTAGATTATTTAGCTTTAGGAATAAGTAATTTATTAAATACTTTAGACCCTGAAATTATAGTTATGGGTGGTGGAGTTAGCTTAGCAGGAGATTTTTTACTAGATAAGTTAAGAGAAAGACTAAAAAAATATACATTACCTTCAGCATTGGATGGATTAAAAATAGTTGAGGCGAAATTAGGTAATGATGCTGGAATTATAGGTGCTGCACGTTTAGTAATGTCATAAATAAGTTAAGTAAGAATTGGAGCTAGAGAAAATCTAGTTCTTTTTTTATGAAAGTGTATTTATTCAAATTTAATATCATGCTTAACTTGAAATTATGCATAAATTATAATATTTGTTTTTTTGTGTATTATAGTATGGAAGTACAGAATATTATGTATAAAATACACATCTTTAATTATTGTTTAATGAATGAAAGTGTGGTATAATTTTTATAAGAGGGGAATGAGGGAATATGGGGTTGGTATCAAGAAATGCTCATGATTTATTATTTAGAAAAATCATGAGTGATATTGAAGTAGTAAAAAGTTTTTTAGAAAATTATCTTCCAAAAAATTTAGAAAATATAAAAAAATTTGATAACTTAGTTATTGAATCACCAATAATTATAAGCAGTGATTTAAGAGAATCTATTGGAGATGTATTATGCAAAGTAAGTTTAAATAAAGAAATAGAAGTTTATTTTTTAATAGAGCATAAAAGTTATATAGATAAAAATATAAGTCTTCAGTTGCTAGAATATATGGCTAAAATATGGAGAAACCAAAATAAAAAAAGTATAAAAAATCAATTTATATACCCAATATTGATTTATCATGGTTATAAAAATTGGAATATAGGTCTGAATTTAAGAGAAAATTTTTATACTTTTTCAAGTGAAACTGGTAAATATTTTCCAGACTTTGAATATATTTTATGTGATTTAATGGCTTTAGAATATAGTGATATAAAAGGAAATGAAACTTTGAAAGCACTGTTAAAGTTACTGAAATACTCAAGTGAGATAATGAATAATGAAAAAGTGAACTTAATTATTAACAGTTTAAATAAAGTAAAGGGTGATAACTACAAAGCAATGTTGAAATACTTTTTAGAAACTTATGATATTGATAGTGAAATGCTAAAGATAGTAACCAATAAATTAGATAAAAAGAAAGGAGAGAAAATTATGACAATGATACAAAGATGGATAAAAGATGGTGTAAGAAGTGGAATAAGAGATGGAAAGAGAGAAGGAATAAAAATAGGAGAAATAAATGGAATGAAAAAAGCAATAAATGTTCTTTTAGAATTAAATTATGAAGAACATTTAGATGAGTTTCAAGAAAAAATATTGAAAATAAAAGATATAAGAAAGTTAGAAGAATTATTAGAATTAATGAGGTATAAAAGATCGAGTACTGAGATACGAGAAAGGTTAGAAAATTAAGTTTTTTTTTATAAATATGGCTTTTTATATGTACTATTATTGAGAGATAATAAAATTGGATTGTTTACATTTTTCAAATATATAATATATATATTTAAGTAAACTATGTGTTATAGGAATGTCTAGAAAGCATAAAAAAATCGATATTGAAAAAAAAGGTAAAATGATTTAGACTCTATGTGTACAACTTTAAAAAATGGAGGATAATAGTGAATTTATATTTAAGCAATAATAGTGGAATACTGGAAATTGTTACTGGAAGTATGTTTTCTGGAAAAAGTGAGGAATTGATACGAAGAGTGAGAAGGGCTAAGTATGCAAAACAGAAAACAGTTGTTTTTAAACATGCTATAGATAAAAGATTTGAAGATGATGATGTAAATATAATTTCGCATGGGAAAGATCGGATAGAGGCGATTTTAGCTTCAAATACAAAGGAAATGGACAATTACTTGGAAGAAAACCCTGGTATTAAGGTAGTAGGAGTGGATGAAGCACAGTTTTTTGGGGAAGAAGTAGTAGCATTTTGTGAAAAATATGTAAAGCTTGGAAAAAGAGTAATAGTAGCAGGACTTGATATGAATTTTAGAGGAGAGCCTTTTCATCCCATGCCACAATTAATGGCAATGGCTGATTATGTGGATAAATTTCATGCTATTTGTACTGTGTGTGGAAATCCAGCATATGTCACACAAAGAATAATAAATGGAGAACCTGCGTTTTATGATGATCCAGTAGTATTAGTAGGAGCGGAAGAGAGCTATGAAGCTAGATGTAGAAGACATCATATAGTGAAATACAGAGATAGAAAAGAAAAAAAGCTTTATTTTATAGTAGGAACAGACGTTAATGTAGGGAAAGAAAGTGTAGAGAATAAATATCTAAACGATGAATTGGAAAAACAAAGTTATAAAACCATAAAAATAAATAATTTAACAGATATTTTAGATGTTATAAAGTTAAGAAGAGAAATAGAAGAATCTATTTTAGAAAATGATATTTTATTTATAAGAGTTATTGGAGGAATATTATTTCCACTAAAAGATGAGTATAACCTTCTAAATTTAATGACAGAATTCAGAAAAGAAGCTGAAGTAATACTTGTGGCAGAAAATAAAAAAGGAATACTTAATCATGTGTATCTGACAATAGATGTACTTCATAGAAATAATATAAGTACAAAAGAAGTTATTTACATAAAGAAAGATATAGAAAATATAGAAAAAGAGGAAAATATAATAAAAGTATCAAATAGTTTGAAAATTCCATTTAGATACTTATAAAATTTGAGAGATAGGGTAATAATGAGAAATCAGAATCGAAAAAAGAATTTTAAAATCAAAGAAGTTATATATCTACTTTTATTTATGATTATTTTTGTTATTTTACTAATAATATGTTTGAAAAACCTATATATGTTTGTAACTCTATTAACAGTTAGTCTGATTTTACTGTTTTATTCAGTACATGAGAATAATACTTTAGTCATAAAAGACTTAATTATAGAATCAGATAAAATCCCTAAAAGTTTTGAAGAGGTAAAAATAATTTTTTTTGCTGATATTCAGCTTGATTATTTTTTTACTGATAATAGAAAAAGAATAAAAAAAATTGTTGATACAATAAATAAAATGAATCCAGATATTATATTATTTGGAGGAGATTTTATTAATAAAAAAAGAGGTACAGAGACTGTATTTGAAGAATTAAAATTTTTAAAAGCCAAAAATTCTATAGTTATGGTCTATGGAAATCATGATTATTATGATTTTACAACCATTAGTAAAAAGGTTAATGAGCTTAATATAACTGAGCTGAAAAATAGAAATATAACTATTTCAAATATTGATACTAATGATAGTATAGTTATAGCAGGAATAGATGATTTTAGAAGAGGAAAGCCTGATATAAAAAAGACACTTTCTGGAATAGATGAGAAATTTACTATTTTATTATGTCATAATCCAGATTATTTTGAAGAAATGCCTAATGAGTATAAAAGGAAGATAAATATTACATTATCTGGGCATACTCATGGAGGTCAGATAAATCTATTTGGATTTGCACCTTTTATTCCATCAAAATATGGACAAAAATATAGATATGGTTTAAAGCAATTTAATGATTTTAAAATCTATATAACTTCTGGTATAGGGGCTGTTACACTTCCTTTGAGATTTTTAATTAAGCCTGAAATAATAAATTTAAAATTGAGAAAAAATAAAAAAGGAGCTTAAACTCCTTTTTTATAATATGATTTATTTAAATAAGTCAGTAGAAAGATACTTTTCAGCACCATCTGGGGAAATAGTAAGAACTTTTTTCCCTTTTCCTAGTTTTTTAGCAACTTTATATGCAGCGGCAATATTTGCCCCTGATGAAATTCCTAAGAATAATCCATTCTTTGCCGATAATTCTCTACAAAAATCAAAAGCTTCATCATCAGATATTTTTACAACTTCATCAATTATACTAACATCAAGATTTTTAGGAATAAATCCAGCTCCAATTCCCTGTATTTTATGCTTACCAGGAATTCCTCCAGAAATAACAGGAGAAGTCGATGGTTCAACTGCAATAATTTTTATGTCAGAATTATATTCTTTTAGTCTTCGTCCCACACCAGTGATAGTACCACCAGTTCCAACTCCAGCTACAAAGGCATCTAAATCAGGTAAGTCTTCTATGATTTCGACTCCAGTTGTTTCATAATGCTTTTGTGGATTAGCAGAGTTTTCAAATTGCTGAGGCATAAAATAATTTTTATTTTCTCTAATTAATTCTTCTGCTTTTTCAATAGCACCTTTCATTCCTTTACTTCCATCAGTTAGTATTAATTCTGCACCTAAAGCAGTCATAATACTTCTTCTTTCCACACTCATACTATCAGGCATAACAATAATAGCATTATAACCCTTTAAACGAGCAATAAGAGCTAAAGAAATCCCAGTATTTCCACTTGTAGGTTCTACAATTGTTCCACCAGATTTTAATTTTCCAGTATTTTCAGCTTCCTCAATCATACCTAGTGCTGCTCTATCTTTAACACTATTTCCCAAGTTAAAGCTTTCAAGCTTAACATAAATATCTGCAATATCATCTCCATAAAGATGATTAAGTTTTATAATTGGAGTTTTTCCAATTAAGTCTAATAAATTATCATATAGCATTTATTTCCTCCTTAAAATTATATATAAAAATAATTTTTGTATTTACAAATGAAGTGTAAATTCAAAAATTAATTCTCTACCTATTTTACTATAAATATCAGGAAAAAGAAACATATTTTTTTATACAAATGAATTAATGTTTTAGAAGTATAATTGTTAGAAAAAATAAACTGGGGAAATTTTATATTATTTTGGATAAAGAGTAGTTTGGAAGATAGGGATTATAATATTAGATATATTATTATTAGTAAAAAAGTGTTTTATATTATAATTTCTGGGAATAATAGAATACTAGTTTTCCTTAATACATATATTTAAAAGGAAATTTTTTGATATAATTAAATTAAGTAAAAAATAAAACTTCTTTTTTTGAAAAATCATTTTGAATTTTATATTTTATTTATATATGTTATAATGAAAAATCATAAAATAAAAAAAGGAGTGTAAATTATGAAGAAAATAGTATTTTTAATGATTTTTTTATTTGGTATGTCATTTGGAAATAAAATTATAGTTATGCCTGTTTCACCAGAGCCAATAGCTATAAAGTCAAATGGAGAAAAAGCAATAAGTATAGAAAGTATGATAATTAAAACTGAAATAAAAGGAAATATAGCAACCACAACATATGAACTAACTTTTTTTAATCCGAATAATAGGGTACTTGAGGGAGAATTTGAGTTTCCTTTATTAGATGGGCAGAGTGTAGTTTCATATGCACTAGAAATAAATGGTAAGATGAGAGCTGGAGTAGTAGTAGATAAGGAGAAAGCTAGAAAGACTTTTGAAACTATTGAGAGACAAAATGTGGATCCAGGAATATTAGAAAAAACAAAAGGTAATAATTATAAAACTAGAATTTATCCAATACCAGCAAATGGTTATAAAAAAGTAATTATTGGGTATGAAGAGATCCTGCCTAAAGAAAAAGATAGATTACAATACTATTTACCACTTAATTATAAAAGTATAGTTAAGAATTTTTCTTTAGAAATAAAAGTTCCAGAACAAAAGATAAAACCTGAATTTATAAATAAAATTTCAGGAATAAATTTTGATGATATGGCTACGGGATATTATGCAAAAATCGAGAAAAAGAATTATAAGCCAAATGAGAGTATTAAATTTAGTATTTTAGCTGAAAATACAGAAAAGGTATATACACAGGAAAAAGAAAATAACACATATTTTTTAGCAACAGTACCTTCAGCATCTAAAGATCCTATTAATCCTTTAAGAGATTTAGAAAAGCAGAGAAAAATAACTTTAATTTGGGATACTTCAAATTCTGGTATTAATAGATCAAAAGAAAAAGAAATGGAGTTTCTAGACTCGTATATTAAATATTTAGGAAATACTGAGATCAGTCTTGTAACATTTAATAATAAAGTTTCTAGTATACAAGTATTTGATATAAAGTCAGGAAATTGGAGTAGATTAAAAGAAAAACTTAATAATATACAATATGATGGAGAAACTAGATTTCAAGATTTAGATTTAAATAAATATAAGTCAGATGAGATAATATTAGTAACGGACGGTCTGCTTAGTTATGGGAAAGAAAGAATAAAATTATCAAAAACTCCTATAATAACAATAAATTCAAGTAAGTCATCTGATGAGGGTTACTTAAGATCAATATCAGCTAAAACAAATGGGAAGTATATTGATTTAAATAGGGAAGATACAGAAAAAGCAATGGAGAATATAAAGCATGAAAATTATAGATTAATTTCGTACACATATGATAAAAATATTATTTCAGAGATTTATCCTCCTGTGTCTGAAAATATAGCAGAGAATTTTTCTTTTACAGGAGTGGTTAAAAATAATAAAAAAGCTGAGATTACAGTTAATTTTGGTTATGGAAATATTATTTCAGAGACAAGAAAAGTATTAGTAGGAAAAACTGCTCAAAGTGAAGGAATAGACAGAGTTTGGGCAAGTAAAAAGATAGAATATCTAAATGGAGATTATGAAAACAATAAGGAAGAAATAATAAGAACTGCAAAAGACTATAGTATAGTTACAGATGACACTACTTTAATTGTTTTAGACAGAATTGAGGATTATGTTAGATATGAGATAGTTCCTCCAGTAGAGCTAAGAGAAGAATATGATAAGCAAACTGCTAATAAGAAAAAAGTGAAAGAAGACACTGAAAAGAAATCTATTGATGAAAGTGTTTATGTATTGGGAAATATTAAGAAGTGGTATGTGAAGGAGTTTTCTAAAGATAAGCCTAAAAATGAGGGAAATATTTATAATAAAAAAGGAAATTTACAAAATAATTATAGTTCTATTCAATCGAATATGACAGGCGAGAGTGCTGGAATCGAAATGCTTGCAAGTGAAGGATCATATGTAAGGGAGGAGTCTTTTTCGGACTCAATGGAATTAAATAAAACTGTAATAACATCAGGAAAAGGTGGGGGATTTAATATAAAGGGAGGATTTGACTCTAAAATATCTAATCCAACAATAAAAGTAAAAGCCTGGTCTCCAGATGAACCATATTTAAAAGAATTAGATAAAGTATCAAAATCAAAATTAATGGATAAATACTATGAAATAAAGAAAGACTATGCAGAACAACCATCATTTTATATTGATGTAGCAGACTATCTTATGAAAAAGGGAATGTATGATGATGCAGAACAAGTGTTATCTAATATTTCAGAATTGAAATTAGAAAGTCCTGAGTTATTAAAGTCTTATGGTTATAAACTATTAGAGCTCAAAAAATATAATAATGCAATAGAAGTGTTCACAGAACTAGTAAAAATAAAAGGAGAAGATCCTCAATCATATAGAGATTTAGCAATGACATATGAAAGAGCAGGTAAATATCAAGAAGCTCTGGATACTTATTACAATATTTTAACTAAAACTTGGGATTCTAGATTTTATTCTGTAAAAGATGTAGTTTTAAAAGAAATGAATAGACTTATTTCTATAAATAAAAATTTAAATTTATCAAATATAGATAAAAGGCTGATCTATGCAATGCCATTAGATGTAAGAGTAGTTCTTGATTGGACTGTAGATAATTCAGATATAGATTTACACTTTGTTGATTCTTATGAAGAAGAAGGTTATTATGGCAATAAGTTGACTAGAATAGGAAGTAGGCTTTCTGGAGACATAACACAAGGATTTGGTCCAGAAGAATTTGCACTGAAAGATGCAGTAAAAGGAAAATATATAGCAAAAGTAAAGTATTTCGGAGATAGTAGACAAAATTTAGCAGGTCCGATTACTTTAAGAGTTATTATGTATACAAACTACGGTAAGAAAAATGAAAAAATGGAAGAAATAATGGTAAGAGTGAAAGATAAAAAAGAAATGCTAGAAATAGGAGAATTATTTTTTAGTAAATAAATGATAAGGATAAATCATGGTTTTAAAAGCTATGATTTATCCTTTTTTTATAAGAAGACTTTTTTAAAATAAAATGAAAAATGATTATTTAAATGAGTTATGGCTTTGTCCCTATTATTTCGTGGAATAAAAGCAACGATAAAAAATATTTTTTTTAATAAAGTTTTCAATATATGGTATAATAACTTAGAAATAAAAAGGTTAAAAGGAGAAAAAAATGGGTTTTAAAATTGCAATATTTGATTTAGACGGAACATTGGTAGATTCACTAGAGGCAATATCAAAGTTATCTAATTTAGCTTTTGAGGAATTAGGAATGGAAACTTATTCATTAGACATGGCAAAAACACTAATAGGACATGGTGTTGTGGGGATTGCTGATAAGGTTTTACCTAGAAACTGTGACTTAGAGCGTAGAGATAAGGTAATAGAAGCAATAAGAAGACATTATGAAAAATATTGGGATTATAACCTAAAATTGTATGATGGTATAGATGAATTACTAGATAAATTAACAAAAAAAGGAATAAAGCTGGCTATAAATACGAATAAAGACCAAAGATTTGCAGATGAAACAGTAAAAAGAGTACTTAAAAAATGGAAGTTTACAAATGTTATTGGAGCAGTTGATGGTAAGCCAAGAAAACCAAAACCAAATGGTATAGAATATATATTAGAAGAGCAAGGGATAAGTAAGTCAGAAGCGGTATATATAGGTGATATGAAAGTAGATATAGAGACTGCAAAAAATGCAGATGTATATGGTATCTTTTGTGAATGGGGATTTGGAGAAGTAGAAACATTAGAATTGGAACCTAGTTTAATAGTAAAAAAACCAAAAGAGATTTTGGAAATATTTTAGAAAAGAAGGCAAATATGGAAATTAGAGATTTAGAGAAAACAGGGTATTTTGGATACTTATTTTATATTAAGTATGATGGAACAAAGTTTGATTCATTTGATGAAATGAAAGATAAAAAGAGTGTTAAAGGTGAGTTTAAGAAAATATTGGAAAAAGCAGATATAATTTTTTATAAAGGAATACAGCAGGCGGGAAGAACTGATAGAGATGTTAGTGCGAATGAGAATATTTTATATCTTAACTCGAAAAAAGATATAAGCTTATCGTTATTAGCAAAGATGAATACAGAAGAGTTTGAAATTTTAGATATAAAGAAAACATTACCATATTTAGAATTACCATCTTTGATTAGTAAGAGACATTATATTTATAGATATCCAAGTGAAAAAATAAAAAATTCAATAGAAAAAATAAATGAAAAATGTATTGAATTAACAGGTAAATATGATGTAAGTAAATTTACGACAAAAAAGGGAGAAAAACTAATAGATAAAGTAAGAGAATTAGAGGTCTATTATAAAGATGGAGAACTTCACTTTATTGGGGAATCATTTATGCCGCAGCAAGTTAGAATTATGAGTGGTTATATATTAAATAATGAGAAACTTCCATTAGAAGGGAAAAATTTAACATTAGAAAGTGTTGAATTATCTGATGAATTAAAAGATATGATCATTTATGAAGATAAAGAAATAAAAGAGGAAAACATAGAAAAAATAGAAAGAAATAAAGAATTTATATTTTTTTATGTTAAAAAGAGTAAAAAAGGTGAAGTAATAGGAACAAATGGAAAAAATATAAAAAAAATGAGAAGAGAATATGGAAATATAATAATTAAAGAAATTTAGGAGTAAATATGTATGCTGTAAAAAAAGCAAGAGAGTACTTTTTTCCAAATATTAATATTGAAGATTATAGAGAAGCATTAGATTTTTTGAGTGAAGAAAAAAGGAAGATTTTCTTATCTATGAGTTTATATGATAAAAAACATTCATTAGAAGTGTATAAAAAAGTAAAGGAAAATAAAATCATTGGGAAAAATAAGAAGTATTTAGAACTTGCTCTTTTACATGATTGTGGAAAAGAAAATGCAAATGTAATAAGAAGGGTAATACATAAAATAGGTCTAAGGACACTTCTTAGACTTCATCCAGAAAATGGAGCTAAAAAACTGGGGATTATTGACCCAGAGTTAGCAATTTTGATAAAAAATCATCATATTAGTTCTTACAGTACTGAAATGACAGAATTTCAAAAAATAGATGATTTGTGTTGATGAAATTCTTGAATTTTTGTAGTTAAAGGATAAAAAATTAAAATAATAAAACTAAAATGAAAGGGAAAATAAATGAAAAAAATTATATTTATTTTAGTCTGTATATTATGGAGTTTTACTTTTTCCGTGGGAACTGTAGCTCCTGTGGCGGTAAAGTCAGTTGACAAAACAGCAGACACAAAGGAAACTATTTTAAAATTAATAAAAGAAATAGATGGAAATCCAGCATCAGAAGCAAATATTACTAAATATGACAGAATTACAAAATTTGCTACAGAAAGCGAAGAGGTACAGATATTTTTAATTGAGGATATATATAAATTTCCAAGTGCTAAGATTAGTGAAAGCAGTCGTAAGATAATACAAGGAAGTTATATGGCAGGAGCCTTGAGAAAACAATTAGAAACTGGGCAAAAAGTAATAACAATAAGTGATGGTTTAGCGAATGAATTAAAGGTATATAAAATTTTAAGAGAAACAAAGTTTGCTAAAATAGAGTATCTAGAAAAATTATTGGATGTAGAAAAAGCTGGCAATATTGGTCAAGTATACTACGATTTTGATGTGATGGGAATGGAAATTTATCAAAAGTCTCTTGGAATTCCAGAAGATATAGAAATTCTAACAAAGGTATTAGATTTTCCTATGTATGTAGATATAACAGGAGAAAAAGTTTTAGTAATGTCTATGAATTTCAGTATGTTAGGTGACTTATCTACAATAATTGGTTTTAATGTGATTTCAAATGATTATGATAAGAGCCAAGAGATTTTGGATAAAAAAGCTATGGAAATAACTAAAAAATTACTTAAAAATGAAACTTTCAAAAAAGTATATAATAAAAATAACTATTCTGGAATTATGATAGAATTTGTTTCACCTAAAAATAAGATTTCTAAAGAAGAAGTCTATAAAATAATGAAAAATAGTGATAAAGATATAGAATTAAAGGAAATGGTAAAACAGAAAATTTTTGAAAAAGAGGAAATAAAAAAATGGGGAGATACTTCTGGAACAAGTGCTGCAACACAAAATCCAGAACCAAAAACACCAGTTAAGTCAGAAGTAAAACCTGTTGAAAAAACTAAAAAGTAGAATGAAAGAAAGTAATTTTTTTAAATTAGTTTAAAAGGAGAAATAAATGAAAAAGATCGTATTTATTTTATTAATGTTAGTATCAAGTTTTGTATTTTCAATAGAATCAAATGAGACTATTATAAAGCTGATAAATGATGTAGAGAAAAATCCCACATCAGAAAGCAGTTTGGAAAAATATAAAAAAATAATTGAATTTTCAGAGGGAACAAAAGAAGCCTTTGTTATGTTTATGCCTGAATTAACAGTTTTTGAAGAAAAGAATATAACTGGAAACATGGCTTTAATGTTGGTTGGAAGTTATACCGCAGGGGCATTAAAACCACAATTAGTGGAGAAGAAAGCTTTAATATCAATTAGTGATGGAATAAAGCAGGAAATGAAAGTATATAAGCTTTTAAAGAAAAGTAACAATATAAATATAAATGTATTTGATGCTATGTTATCTTTAGAACAGGAAGGTAAGTCAGATGCTATTTATAATTATTATATTGCTTTAGAAACTAGGGCATATCAGAATAGAGTGGGGATTTTTAATGATATTGAGATAATTGTTACTAAGCTAAAAATTCCAACATATATAAATGTAAATAATGAAAAAATCCTTTTAGTAGCAGTGTCTGTTGGGACCCCAAGAGATTTAAGTAGTACTTTGAATTTTGGAATAGTTAGTGATGCTAGTCCGAAAGATCAAGAAAAAGTTGCTAAAGAAGTATTAAAATATTTGCTTTTGAATGAAGATATAAAAAAGGCTTTTAAAAATGAGGTTTATTTTGGTGCAGGAGTACAATTTTTAACATCAAAAAATGGACTATCAAAAGATCAGATTTCTAAGTTGATAAAAGATAGTTCTAATAAAAATAGTGGCTTTGATATAAGAAAAGAGTTTCAAATGAATACAATTAATTTTTCTAAAGATCAAATAAATTCATTTATTGATTCAAAAGGAACTACTGGAAGTTCAATGTTTTAAAAAAGAAAATTTATTTATGGAAAAATTAAATAGCTTTTATTTAAAAGAGAGGCAGCAAATGGAAAGATTAATATTAGAGGTAGGTGAGTCTGGAAAAAGACTTGATACATACTTAGCTGAAAATACCGAACTAACAAGAACAAGAATACAACAATTAATTAAAGAAGAAAATATAAAAGTAGATAATAAAAAAGTAAAGTCTTCTTATAAGATAGAAATTGGAGAAAATATAGAAATATTAATTCCAGAAGAAAAACAAATAGATCTTATTGCACAAAATATAAATATAAATATAGTATATGAAGATAATGATATAGCAGTTATTGATAAAAAAGCTGGATTAGTAATACATCCATCATATGGTCATGAATCTGGAACATTAGTTAATGCAATAATGTTTCACATAAAGGATTTATCTGGGATAAATGGAGAAATAAGACCAGGAATAGTACACAGGTTAGATAAAGATACGAGCGGTTTAATAATAATAGCTAAGAATGATAAAGCTCATAATAAATTATCTGAAATGTTTAAAAATAAGGAAATAGATAAAACATATTTAGCTATAGTAAAGGGAAGTTTTAGTGAAGATATAAGCAGATTAGAAACTCAAATGGGAAGAGATGTAAAAGATAGAAAGAAGATGTGTGTAGTAAAAGAGAATGGAAAGACAGCTGTTACAAATTTTGTAGTATTAGAGAAAAATGATAAGTTTTCTTTAGTGAAAGTAAATATAGAAACAGGGCGCACGCATCAGATAAGAGTTCATATGAAATACTTAGGATATCCAATTTTAGGTGATAGTGTTTATGGAAAAGAATCTAAGACTGTAAAAAGACAAATGCTTCATGCATATAAATTAGAATTTAAACATCCTATAACAGAAGAAGAAATGATTATAAGGTCAGAGATACCTAAAGATTTTAAGGAAGTTTTAGATAGAATAAAATTACGCGTGGATGAAGATTTACTTTAAATAGTTATATAAGATAGATTATTTTTAAAGAAAATTTTAGTGTAATGATTTTGGAGGTTTTTATGAGTCAAGAATATGTTGGATATTATGAAACATCTGTTGGGATAATTAGGATATTATGTGATGAAAATTATGTTTTAGAAGTGGGTTTTTCAAGTGAAAAAGAAAAAAATACTGATGGCTCAATAGTACTAGATAATGCTTTAAAACAAATAGACGAATATTTCAAAGGGAAAAGAAAACTTTTTGACCTACCCTTGTATTTTAATGGAACTGATTTTCAAAAAAGTGTATGGAAGGCATTAACAGAGATACCTTATGGAGAAGTAGTGTCATATCAGGATATTGCTAAGAAGATTAATAATGAAAAGGCAGTGAGAGCTGTGGGAAATGCAAATAATCGAAATAAAATAATGATTATGATTCCATGTCACAGAGTTATAGGGAAGAACGGAAAGTTAGTGGGTTTTGCAGGAGGGCTGGATAAAAAAGAGTTTTTATTAGCACATGAAAAAGAAACTAATAATAAGGGATAAGTGGTATTAAATGAGTATATTAAAAAAATTTGATGAAGAATATAACTGTATTATTGTAGGTGTGGATGAAGCTGGAAGAGGACCTTTAGCTGGGCCTGTAGTAGCAGCAGCAGTTATTATAAATGAGCACTTTGAAGAATTAAAAGAGATAAATGATTCCAAAAAATTAACAGAAAAAAAGAGAGAAAAACTTTATGACTTAATTTTAAAAAAATGTTTTGTAGGAATTGGCGTAGCCACAGAAAAAGAAATAGATGAAATAAATATTTTAAATGCAACCTTTTTAGCTATGAGAAGAGCTCTAGAAAAAGTTGAGAACTATGACATAGTGTTAGTGGATGGAAATCATAAGATTAGAGAATATAATGGGAAGCAACAAGAAATTATAAAAGGTGATGGAAAATCACTTTCAATAGCAGCGGCATCAATAATAGCTAAAGTATATAGAGACAGCTTAATGAGAGATTTAGCAGAAAAATATCCTGAATATAAGTTTGAAAAACATAAAGGATATGGTACTAAAGTTCATAGGGAAATGATTGGGGAACATGGTCCTTGTGAAATTCATAGAAGAAGTTTTCTAAAAAAAATATTATAGTTGTATAATAGAGAAAATAATTTTATAATGGGGGTAAGTTATGTATGAGTATGAGGGGAATTGGTTTCAAATATGAAAATTTAGCTAAAAATTTTCTTTTAAATAAAAAAATGAAATATTTGGAAAGTAATTATTATTCAAAATATGGTGAAATAGATCTTATCTTTAAAAAGGGCGATATACTTATTTTTGTGGAAGTAAAATATAGAAAAAATGATGTACATGGTTTAGCTGAGGAATCTGTGAGTGAGAAAAAACTAAATAGAATAATAAATACGTCATTAATTTATATAGCAGAAAATAATTGGACTGGTGAATATAGGTATGACCTTATAGCTATAAATGGAGAAGAAATTGTTTGGTTTGAGAATATTATTTAAGGGAGAAAAAAATGATACATGTATTTAATAGATGTTTAAAATGTCATTCTGAAAAATATGAATTAAAAACAATAGCATTTCCTACTAAAGCAACTGGAGAAGTAAAGTTTTCTATGGATATTTATTACTTAAAAATTTGTAGTGAGTGTGGTTTTACAGAGATGTACTCAGCAAAAGTTATGGATAAAATTGATAGTGCTGCTGTCGAATATTAAAAAAATATTTTTTAATGATAAGGATATTTTAAACAAAGAGGATCTTATAGAGGGTAATATATCTAGTAGTAGTTTACTTCACTTTAGAAGAAAGATGAGCCTAAAAAAAATTAATAATATATATTATTTTTGGAATTATGATAAGGATTTTAAAACTTTAGTTTCCACTATGAAATTTAAGAATAAAAAGGGATTAGC
>JAGOZX010000095.1 GCA_018058425.1 Sebaldella sp. | reverse complement strand
GATATATATATTTTATTTCTCTCTCTCACAATAACAGGTTCGTTTTCTTCATCAGATAATAATATTTTTAATTCTCTAGTATTTTCGACCTCTTCTCTTTTTATATATGTATATCTAGAATGTGGAATTTTTAAATCTGATTCTGATATATTATTAAAAAGATCCGTGATTGCTTCACACTTATGTTGAAATATTCCAAATTTTTTCTTAGAGTATTCATATTTTTTTATCCCATGAAAATAATGCAGCGCAGCTTGTGATCCCCAACAAATAAAAATAGTAGATTTCAAGTTGTCTATAAACTCAAATATTTTTTTTAATTCATTCCAATAAGTTACTTCTTCAAATTCAATTTTTTCAAGTGGTGCGCCTGTTATTATAGCAGCATCTATTTCTATTTTTTTTAAGTCTTCTAGTGTAACATAGAATTCATCTAAGTACTTATTATCGATATTCTTATAATTATGAGTACTAAGCTTTAAAAAAAATGGTTCAATTGAAGAAGAACTATCATTTTCCTGTAGAAGTCTTAAAAGATGATATTCTGTCTCAACTTTATTTGGCATAAGATTCAAAATCAATATTTTCTTACTTTTTTCAGAACTTGAAAATTTTGTATCTTTTAGTTTAATATATATATCATCTTTTAATTCATCCACTACCGGCATATTTTTATTTAATACTAACAATGAAATCCACCTCTTTTATTTTATTTTCTATCTTCTAATATAACTAATATTATTTAAAATCTCTTTTACTGCTTCTGTTTTATTCATAGTATATAAATGTATACCTTTCACTCCTGAAGATAATAATTCTACTATTTGTTCTGTAGCATATGCAACGCCTGCCTGCATCATAGAATCATTATTATCTCCATATTTTTCTAATATTTTTTCTAGCTTTTTAGGTATACTACAATGACATAGTGAAGTTATTCTTTTTATTTGATTTGCATTTGTTATTGGTATAATACCTGCTGTTAAAGGAACAGTTATACCTAATTTTTCTGCCTTTTCTTTATATGATAAAAATACTTCATTATCAAAAAATATTTGTGATATAAGAAAGTCTATTCCAGCTTCTGCTTTCTTCTTTAAATGAAAAAGATCTAGTAAATCGTTATTTTCATGATGAACTTCTGGATAAAATGCGCCACCCACTGAAAATTTTCCATTTTTATTAATCTCTTCTATTAAGTCAGAAGCATATTTAAAGTCTCCTGAATCAAGAAGCTCCTCTGTATGACCTAGTGGAATATCGCCTCTTAAAGCTAAAATATTTTTTATATTATTTTCTTCCAGCTCATTTAAAAAATCATCTATTTCATCCTTCTTACTACCAACACATGTTAAATGCGTTACTGATTCAATATTTAATTTATTTTTTATATATGAAGCCATTTCTATTGTCCCACTCTTTGTTGTTCCCCCTGCACCATAAGTTACACTTATAAAGTCGGGATTATGTGTACTTAGTTCATCAATTACTTCATATAATTTCTCACTAGAAAAATTTTTATTTGGTGGGAAAATTTCAAATGAAAAAACTGTTTCTTTATTATTATATAAATTTTTTATCTTCATTTTTTACCTTTCTATTTACTATAATTTTAAAACTATTATTTACACTTTATCTAAGGCTTGACTTAAATCTTCCAATATATCGTCTATATGCTCAAGCCCAACAGACAGTCTAATTATTCCTGATGTTATTCCACATTCTTCTAATTCTTTTTCAGTTAATTGACCATGTGTTGTACTTGCTGGATGAATTATAAGTGACTTGGCATCTGCAACATTTGCTAAATGAGAAAATAGATTTACTGAATCAATTAACTTTTTCCCTGCTTCTAGTCCTCCTATTAGATCAAATGTAAATACAGAACCTCCACCCTTTGGAAGATACTTTTCTTGTAATCTTTTATATGGACTATTTGGAAGACCTGGATAATTCACTTTTTTTATTTTAGGATGTTTCTCCAAAAACTCAGCTACCTTTAGTGCATTTTCTATATGACGATCTATTCTCACTGATAATGTTTCTATTCCTTGTAATATCAAAAATGAGTTAAATGGACTAAGTGCAGCACCTGTATCTCTTAATAATCTCACTCTTAACTTTATAGCGTATGCTGCCTCTCCTAAATCAGAATATTTTAAATTATGATATCCAGGATCAGCTTCATTAAAGTTTTTAAACTTTTGATTCTTCCAATTAAATTTCCCAGAATCTACCACTAATCCAGCTATAGTGGTACCATGACCACCTAAAAATTTTGTTGCTGAATAAACTATTATATCTGCACCATGATCAAATGGTCTGCATAGGTAAGGTGATAAAGTATTGTCTATTATTAGTGGAAGACCATTTTTATGTGCTATATCTGCTACCTTCTCTATATCTACTATATCTGCATTTGGATTACCAACACTTTCTATAAATATTGCCTTTGTCTTTTCTGTGATTAGAGGTTCTATTTCTTCTAATTTATCTGGATTAAAAAATTTAGTACTTAAGCCAAAATCTTTAATTGTATTAGCAAAAAGATTATATGTACCTCCATAAAGATTTTTAGAAGAAATAATTTCATCTCCTGTTGTTGCCACAGTTAATACAGCATAAGTTATTGCTGCACTTCCAGATGCCACAGCTACTGCTGCTACACCTCCCTCAAGTGCTGTTATTCTTTTTTCTAATACATCTGTTGTAGGGTTCATAATTCTACTATATATATTCCCTACTTCTTTTAAGGAAAAAAGGTTCGCTGCATGTTCTACGCTATCAAAGACATAAGATGTAGTTTGATAAATGGGAACCGCCCGTGCTTTTGTTGTTCCCTCTGCCACCTCTTGACCTGCATGCAGCTGTAAAGTTTCAAATTTGTATTTTGACATGTTTCTAACACCATCCTTTAATTTTTTTATTTATTTAGTTCTTCTATTTTAAGATTTCTTGCTTCCACCATATTTATTAAGGCCTTTTCGACCTGTTCATCTGTTCTTGTTTTTAGACCACAGTCTGGATTTATCCATAATTTTTTATAGTCAAGCTTAGAGACCATTTTATCTATTATCTTTTTTATTTCATTTACTGGTGGAATTCTTGAAGTATGTATATCAAACACACCAGGGCCAACTTGACTTGGGAATTTATTCTTTTTTAAAACATCTAGCATTGATAAATCTGACTTTGCTGTCTCTATAGTAATTACATCTGAATCTAGATTCTCTATTGCTTCTATTATTTCTTCAAACTCACTATAACACATATGAGTGTGTATTTGAGTCTTATCCTTTATACCTGAATTAGTATATCTAAATGATTTTGTTGCCCAATCTAAGTATGCATCCCATTCACTTTTTCTAAGCGGAAGTTTTTCTCTAAGAGCTGGTTCATCTATTTGAATAATTTTTATTCCTTGTTTTTCTAATTCTAGAACTTCTTCTCTTATGGCTAAGGCCAGCTGATAAGTTATCTCTTCTACTTTAATATCTACTCTTGGAAAAGACCAAGCTAACATTGTTATCGGCCCAGTTAACATTCCTTTTACTGGTTTATCTGTTAGACTTTGTGCATATTTTGTCCAGCTAACAGTTATATCTTTCTCTCTCTTAATATCTCCAAATATAATAGGTGGTTTAACTCCTCTAGTCCCATATGACTGAACCCATCCATTCTCTGTAAAAATATATCCAGTTAAGTTTTCTCCAAAGTATTCTACCATGTCATTTCTTTCATACTCTCCATGTACTAATACATCTAGTCCAATTTTTTCTTGTAAATTTATTACATTTTTTATATTTTCTTCTATTTTTTTAATATATTCTTTTTCATTGATTATATTATTTTTATAATCTCTTCTTAGTTTTCTAACCTCTGATGTTTGAGGAAATGAACCAATTGTTGTTGTTGGTAAAAGTGGAAGTTTTAGTTCTTTTTCCTGAATTTTCTCTCTGTCTAAATACTCCTTCTTTCTTCTAAAATCTTTTATACTAAGATTCTTTATCTTCTTTCTTACTTCACTAAATATATATTCACTATCATTAGCTTTTTGATTAATAGCTTTTTGATTTTTTAAATATATTTTTTGATCTTTGTAATTTTTATCATCAAATAATTCTGCAATTTCTCTTAATTCAGTTAATTTTTCTTCTGCAAATGACAGATGATTTTTATACTTTTCATCTAATTTCTTTTCATTTCTTAAAGTATATGGGGAATGTAATAAAGAGCATGAAGTATTTAAAACTAATCTATCTTTTTTGATTTTTTTAGATAATTTTTTTAGTATATCTAAAGAATTCTTATAGTCATTTTTCCAAATATTTCTTCCATTTACTATTCCAGCAAATAAAATTTTTCCTTCTGGAAATCCATTTTCTTCAATTAATTCTAAATTTTTACTTCCATCTACAAAGTCTAAACCTAGAGCATCTATATCCAGTTTTATAATTTCTGAATATATATCCCTAATATCACCAAAATATGTCTGAAGTAATATTTTCACATCTCCCTTTTCTTTTAATAGTGTTTTATATATCTTTAAAAATAATTTTTTTTCATCACTATCCAAATCTTTTACAAGGTATGGTTCATCTAATTGTAAAAATTCTATTTTTAATTCTTTTAATTTATTAAATAAATCAGTATACCCCTTTATTATTCCATCTGTTATCTGTTCAAATGTTTTCTTTTCTAATTTTATTCTAGACAGCTTTAAAAATGTAAACGGGCCAACAATAACTGGTTTTGTAGTTATACCAATTTTTTTTGCTTCCTGATACTCTTTAAATAATTTATTGCCTTTCAATTGTACGATTGAATCATCATTTATAATTGGAACTACATAATGATAATTTGTATTAAACCATTTTTTCATTTCTAATGATTTAATATCTTTTCCATCTTTTTGATATCCTCTTGCAAGGGCAATATAAGTGTCTATTTCATTTAAATCTAATCTTTTATACTCATTAGGTAGTAAATCAAATAATTGATATGTGTCTAAAACATTATCATATAATGAAAAATCATTTGATGAAATGTAATCTATCTTATTTTCACTTTGAAGTTTCCAATGCTTTTCTTTTAGTATTCTAGTTACTTCTAAAAGATTCTCTTTACTAATTTTCTCATTAAAATATCCTTCTAATGACTTTTTAAGTTCTCTATTTTCTCCAATTCTTGGAAATCCAATTGTAGCTATTTTCATATTAATACCTCCTAAATTTTATTAACAAGTTTAATAAAAAAAATCTGGACTCGACTGCCCAGATTACATTTATTTGCTGGCACAGCTCTCTTTTAGTGAAAAAAACTTTAAAAAGAGTCTGTGCTTTTTTATTTAAAAAAGTTCAAACTCATACCCGCATATACATCATCATATTGTTATTAAAATATTTATATTTAATCATTGGTTTCCCATCCATTCTTATCTTTGATAACTAAAGTATAATCTATTTTAAACTATTTGTAAAATTCATATAAAAGATCAAAATCATAAATAAAACTAATACTTTAGGTGGTTTTTATTTATTTTATTCATAGTATATCATCAATGTCTATCATTCTGTGAAGCAAAGCTTTGTTCTAATCTATAACTACAATTTATCTCTAAACTTCTCAATAAATAACAAACCAAATATTATTTCTAACAAAAAATCCACTTAGAAGTATATACTTCTAAGTGGTACAGGTTTAGATATTTTATTTCTTAAAGAGTCATAGCACATGTTGAATGCTAAATAAAATTATAATAATTTTTTATTGTACTAGCCTCTATTTTATTATACCTCAATTATGTCAATTATCAAATATAAATTTCTTATCGATATAATAAGTAATTCCTTATACATTCATGTATATAGATACATAAGCAGCCTAACAGTCAATTATTTATAAAGTTTTATCTGCTTCTAATATAGTTTCTAGCATTATAATTGTCCCTGTTTCTATATCTTTCTCTTCTGTAAATTCTTTAATATTATGACTAATTCCTTTAAAACTTGGAACAAAAATCATAGATGCAGGTATATTTTCTGGTACACACATAGCGTCATGTCCTGCTCCACTAGATAAAATCTCATATGATATTTTATTTTTTTCACACAAGTTTTCAATAATTCTTATAATTTTATGATCTAAAATATATGGAGTTTTTTCTAAAACTTTTTCAAACTTAATTGGAGTATTCTTAAAATTTTCTGCATAATTTTCAAGTTTTTCAATAAATTCTTCTACATTTTGATTATCTATATCACGAAGTTCTACATAAAGTTCCACATACTCAGGAATAACATTATAGCAAGCAGGAACTACTACAATATCACCTATAGTGAATACAAATGGATGTTTATATTCATATGACAGCTCATACATATAGTTAATTAAACAGCTCATAGTTTTCACTGCATCTTTACGTACTTCCATAGCTGTTGTCCCTCCATGATTTGATTCTCCATGAATTCTTATTTTATACCTTATTATTCCAACTATTCCATTAACTATACCAATACTTTTATTTTTAGTATATAATCTATCTCCTTGTTCTATATGAAGTTCAATATATAGTTTCATATTTGGAAGATCCCATGCTGAATTTTTTATATTCTCTTTTGTAATCCCAACAGAAGGAAGCAGTTCTAAATTATTTTCATTTTCTATATTATTAGCTCCAAAAACAACAATGCTTCCAAATGTTCCACCTAATTTTATTCCTTCTTCTGCGTTAAAAGCAACAATTCTAATTGTATGATTAGTATCTATGTTTTCTTCTAATAAAACCTGAATACATTCTATTGCTGATGCTATTCCTAGTAAGCCATCATACAGTCCACCATTTTTTACAGTGTCTAAATGAGAACCAATAACAATATAAGGAAGGTTTTCATCTACTTCTACTCCTCTTTTTTCACCAATTACATTTCCAACTTCATCTATCCATGCTTTTAGATTTAATTCTTTTAATTTTTTCAAAAGAAGATTAGCAGCCTTATGGTATTCCTCACTAAATTCTATTCTATTGTAACCTTCTGAAGTTTTTCCAATTTCTCCTATTTCATATAAATTATGCATAAGTCTTTTCATATTTATTTTCATTCTAATAAACTCCCATATTTACTTTCTCCAAACTATTTCATCATTTCAGTATAAATATCAAAGTTTTCATCATCATAGCACACAAATACTACTTCTCTTATACTAGAGTTACTATTCTTTAGAAAATACAGCTTTACTTCATCAAGTGCTACTTCCACAGCCTTTTCCTTAGGAAAACCATATGCTCCTGTACTTATATTTGGAAAAGCAATACTGCTTACTTTTTTTTCATCAGCTAGTATTAATGAATTACGATAACAGTCTCTTAGTTTTTCTTCTTCATTCATTTTCCCATAGTTCCATACTGGTCCCACAGTATGTATAACATACTTTGCAGGTAATTTTCCAGCTGTAGTTACAACTGCTTCACCTACAGGACAACTTCCCTGTCTATCGACAATTCTTCTACATTCTTCAAGTATTACTGGACCTCCAGCTGTGTGTATTGCTCCATCAACACCGCTTCCACCAAGAAGACTACTATTTGCAGCATTTACTATAACATCAGTTTCTATTTTAGTAATATCTCCCTTTTGACAAGATAACTCTACATTCCCTATCTTCATAATCTTACCTCTTTTTATTATTTTATTTTCTATATTAATTACCTATATTAGAATTATAATATATTTTAACCCATATTTGAAGATAAATTTTATTAATAATATCCACATACAAATTTATTATTACTAGTAAATCACTTTTCTTATTCAAATTTAAAAAAATATTTCTTTTAAAATTATTCATGGAAGTGTTACAATAAAAGAAATTGATGACTTTAAAATATAGAAAGGTAGGAGAATATTATGAAAATCATATCCTTAAATTATGGTAAGAAAAAAACTTATGATTTTTCTGGAAAAATAATTGAGAGTGCTTTTATGAAAAAACCTGTTTTTACTGATGTACATATAAATAAATTAGGAATTATAGGAGACGAACAAGCAGATGAAAAACATCATGGCGGTGATGATAAAGCCATCTGTCTTTATCCTTTTGAACACTATGCTTATTGGGAAAATAGATTAAATAAAAAACTAGATATCTGCTCATTTGGAGAAAATATTACTATAGAAGGTCTAAAAGAAGATTCATTATATATTGGCGATACTCTAAAAATTGGTGAAATCATTTTAGAAATTTCACAGCCAAGACAACCTTGCTATAAGTTAGCTTATTTTTATAATACACCTGAACTCCCTATTTGGGTCCAAGAGACTGGCTATACTGGTTATTATGCAAGAGTATTAAAAGAAGGTACTATTAATTCTAATGATAAGGTTTCTATAATAGAAAGAGATCCTCTAAAGATCAGTATTGAATTTGCAAATCAGATTATGCATCATGATAAAAAGAATACTGAGGCTATAAGAAAAATTTTAGAAGTAAAAGCTCTTTCAAAAAGTTGGAGAGCCTCTTTTGAAAAAATGCTTTCAGGAAGTTCTATTGATATTAATGCAAGAGTAAAGGGATAAAATAAAAAGCCGTAAAATTTAGAGTACTCTCTAGTTTTACGGCTTTTGTAATTTTTTTAATGTCCGCTGGTAATGACTTTATCTGGCTTTTTAGCTAAAAATATAAACGGTATTAAAACTAATATTAGAACTCCGCTTATTTTCATTATATCATTAACTCCCATAATTGATGCCTGCTTATTTATTATCATATTTATACCTACTAATTTCGCATTTACACTTCCTGCAGTTTGATTCATATATGAAATAAAATTAGGATTTGATGAATTTATCGAAGTTACCATAGTTTCTCTATGCATAGACATTCTGTGATCCCAATAATTTACAGATAAAGAAGTACCAAAACTGGTTCCTATATTTCTCATAAAGTTATATAACCCAGATGCTGCTGCCATATCCTCTTTCCTTATTTCTGATAATGTAATAGTATTAAGTGGAACAAAGAAAAATCCAAGCCCAACTCCACTCAAGAATCTGGTCAGTGCAATATATCCTGAGGTGACATCTGGTGTAAACTTAGCCATTGTAATTGAAATAATCGAAAAGGATAAAAATCCAAAGACTATAACTTTTCTTGCATCTACTCTATGAAGCTGGCTTCCTAATACTGGTGCTATAAATAAAACCAATATCCCAGAAGTCGCCGTGGTGGTACCACTCTTAAAAGCCGTGTATCCCATGTAGTTTTGAAGCCATAAAGGTATAACTACAACAGATGAGAAAAATGCAATAGTAGCTATTGTCAAGGTTAAGGAGCCTATTAAAAAATTTCTATTTTTAAACATCTTAACATTAACTACTGGATTTTCATGATACCATTCCCAAATAAATAATATAACTAAACACATAACAGCACATATTGCTAGAAGCTTTATAAAATCACTTGAGAACCAATCTAGATCATTTCCTTTATCTAAAAGTATTTGTAATGATCCTACTCCTAAAGTAAGCAGTATTAATCCTAAAATATCAATTTTAGATTTCTCATAAGTTTCTGTATATCCTCTACTTTTAAATATTCTATGAACCAAATAACCTGATAAAAGACCAATAGGTAAATTTATATAAAAACACCATCTCCACGAAAAACTATCAGTTATAAATCCTCCTATTACTGGACCTAACACTGGAGCAACAATTACTGTAATTGACCATATTCCCATTGCCATTCCCCGTTTTTCTTTTGGATAAAGACTCATCATTAGTGTTTGTGACAGTGGGATCATACTTGCTCCCACAACTCCTTGTAGTACACGTGAAAAAAGTAAAAAGTTAAATGAAAAACTTAAACCACACAACAAACTAGCTAATGTAAATAATATTGTAGACCAAATATATTGTCTAACCACTCCAAACCTTTTTGTTAGCCATCCAACTAGTGGTAAAAATATTGCTTCTGATACTGCATAAGAAGTTATAATCCATGTTCCTTGATTTGGAGCTATTGCAAAATCCCCAGCTATATGAGTTAAAGATACATTTACAATTGTTGAATCTAATACATTCATAAATGATCCTATAGCTAATGCCAGTGTGGCAAGTATAAGTGCAAAATTCATACTAACAACTCCTTATCTTGAACCTATATTAGCTTCGATAATTTGACTAATTTTATGATTTATATCATTTTCATCTATTTTATATAGCTCACTCTTTTGTTCAATTTTTTGATTTAAAGCTGATACATCACCCTTATCTTTTGTATTAACACTTACAGTTACTGAACTTCCTAATGGAAGAACTCCATTATTTTTTAGACTTTCTTTATCTATATCTATACGAATGGGTACTCTCTGAACTATTTTTATCCAGTTTCCTGTGGCATTTTGAGCTGGTAAAATAGAAAATGCATTTCCTGTACCTGCAGAAATCCCTGTAACATAACCTACATATTTTTTCTGATTTACATCACTTGTTATTTCTACTTTATTTCCTATTACTACACTCTTAAGTTGATTTTCCTTAAGATTACCATCTATCCAAATATCTTTCAAATCAACTACTGCAAGTAATTCTTGATTTGAAGCTACTTTCTGACCTATATAAATTGATTTTTTAGCAATTATACCCGATATTGGAGAATATATTTTAGTTCTTTCTAAATTAACATAAGCTTCTTTATAGTTAACTATTGCTTCTTTTACATTTGGATGTGTATAAATACTACTTGATATAGCTTGAACTCTAGCATTTTCTTGTTCTTTTCTAGATTTTGCTAAAGCTATTTTAGCCTGCTCTACATTATGTGAAGTAATATCAAATTGTTCTTTACTAATTAATCCCTGCTTATAAGCAGAACTATCACGTGAATAATCAGCCTGTGCCTTTTTTAGATCACTTTCTTTTCCACTAACAATATCCACATATTGATAAGCGCTGGAATTCAAACTATAATAGCCTTTTACCGCTTTTGCTAAAGCTGCCTCTGCTTTTTCAAAATTTATTTTATAATCAGTATCGTCTATTACAGCTAATAAGTCTCCTTCTTTGACTTCTTGTGTATCTTTTATATATATTTCTGTGATTCTTCCGTTTACTTGTGCTGTTACCACGTTTTGATAACCATTAATATACGCATCATCAGTTTCTTGCTCCCATTTTCCCACCTTAAACCAATGAATTCCATAAATTAAACCTAGAATTGCAACTATTATTATAAAAATCACTATTCTAATAAATGCTTTTTTTCTATTCTCTTTAATTGGGACTTGATTTTCATCTTTAGTTTCTGTTTTATCTTCTAAATCTTTTTGAATATCATCATTTTTCTTTACTTCTACTTTTTTTACGAGTAAATTTTTCTCTTCATTTGGCATTTAGAATCCCTCCGTCTAATTTTTTAATTAATTTGTTTCAATACCGTAAGCCCCACCTAAAGAATTTATTAAGTCTAACTGCTGTGAATATAAATTATAATGCTGTTGTGAGTTATACAATGACTGTGTCAGCCAACTATATTTTGCTTTTGTGTAGTCATACTTAGAAATAGTTCCTAAATTTAATCTTTGACCATTTCTTGTTAACAATTCAGTCTGACTCTTTAAATTTGCATCATCTAATTTTATAGTCTCCCAATTTGTTTTCACTCTTAACAACTGATTATTTACATCTTCATATGCGCCTAAAACTGTTTTATTATATTGCTCTATAAAGATATTTAAATCCACACCTGCTATTTTATAATTACTTTTTATTCTTCCTGAATCAAATATTGGTAAATACACACTGGGACCAATTATTCCTCTTGAATTATACTATTAAGTGCACCACCCGAAAATAAAAAAACTCATATTTAAGAAAAAACCTAGTATAATAGTGGCTACGACACCAAACTATTGAAAGGAAAGCTTAAATATGAGTTATAAACAT
>JAGOZX010000094.1 GCA_018058425.1 Sebaldella sp. | reverse complement strand
AATGTCTATGACTCATTTTTAAGTTTTACCTTTCAATAGTTTGTGTTGGAACTACTATTATACTTGGTTTTCTTATTTTTGAGTCTTTTTTTTATCTGGTGGTGCAATTAATATTATAATTCAAGAATAATAAAAAAGTAAAAATAGATAGACAAGTCATTTGTTTTATTTGAAGAAAATTAAAAAAATAAATAAAGTATTAAATTAAATTTACTCAAGTATAATAATGAAAATACAAGTAATTCTAATTAAGAGCATCAAATTTTTAACATTATATTTTTGAATTGATCAATCTACTTGTTGACAACTAATGGAAATAAAGGTGTAATCTAATGATATTCTAAGCTAAGTATATTTACTCGCTTAAATAAAATACTAAATAAAAAAGAAAAATGATATTTAAATTATTTGGAATGATCAAACAGTCTAAAAAGGAAGGAGTCTTAAAAAATTAAATTATTAATAAGAATATAAAAATAACAGTGAAAGAGGAGTCATAAATGAAAAGAAATAAAAAATTATTAATGTTTTTAGCATTAAACTCATTAGCGACATCATTTGCAGGAGTAACAGGGCAAACAGATGTGAAATATAATAAATTATACAATAATATGATAAAAAGTATAGAAGCAGGGAAATCAAATGAAAGTAATTATAAATTAATTCAAGATGTTTTGAATAAAAGAAATCAAGAATTAAAGGACTTATATTTACAAGGAGACTACATAGTAAAGCCAGAGTATTTAGAATGGCAGATATTTTTTAGTGGTTTTTATCATGAAAATAAAAAAGGTGATAATACAGATGAAAATGCTAAGTATCACTCAATATCAGGATATTATAATGAAAATGGAGAATATATTGTAACAAATGCAGATGGTAAGCCATATCAGCCTTTACAGACAGCTAAGGAAATAGACTTGGGTATTTCTATACCAATGAAAGGAATTACAAGAAATCCATCTCTTTTAACTCCAGTTCCATCTATGGAAATAGATGTTAAACCTGAAACTTTAAATGTAACAATACCTACTGGAGCAAATGTATCAACAATAGAGACATTGATATTTCAGCCAATGACTCCAGTAGTTGAGTCTCCTTCACTTACTTCAGTACCTGTAATTACAGTGAAAGGAGCTGGTGGAGGAAATTCTGATGGTTCATATTATATAAAAACAGGGTCAAGTCATGCTGTAATCAGTCAATGGGATATGGTAACAGGAGATATTAATATAAGAGCCACTGCTTTTCAAAATTATAGTTATACAATGAATAATGCCACTGGAACAATAAGTTTATCTGGAGGAAGGTTATCTCCTAGTAATTCAAGTATTCCAGGACCATATACTTCTGCAGCGCTTCCGTCTACATTGATAACGCAGTCATCTATGGGTCAACAGGGATTTTATAGAGTAGTTGGAGCACCGGTAGTAAGGTTAGGTTCTGGGGTTACATTTACTTTAGAGGGAGATAATAGTTCATTATCAATGTCTCAACACATTATTCATTATGATGCACATAGTGAGCAAGCTTCTACTCTTGACTGGCTTGAATTAAATGGGAGAATAAGTACAGCTGAAAAGTCTGAACTTTCAAAATATGTTCCTAATACAAACTCAGCTTTATTACAATATGTTGTAAATGAAGGAAAAATGAATCTTGTGGGAAGAGATGTGTTGGCTGTAAACCAACAGGGTCACACTTATTCTAGGGATACTCCTGTTTCCATTTTTGCCAATAAAGGTGAAATAACTGGATTAAATGATGTCACTACAAGTAATTATACTTCAATGAGACAAACAGTATTTGCTTATTTGGAAGCTGGAAATGGAACACCTGGAAGAGAACAGATATTTGATAATACAGCAAGTGGAAAAATAGAGTTAAGAGCGCCTGAAAGTATTGTATATAATATAGGAGCAGGATATGAAAAAGCACATGCAGCAAGTTTTTTTAATTCAGGTTCTATAAAAATGTATGGATTAAAAAATGTAGGAGTGTACACAGCAGGAGCATATAGTGGATACAGTAGTACAATAGGACTTACTAAGCCAGGAAGAATAGTTTTTGACACACCTATAGAAATACTTGGAGATCAGTCAATAGGTATAGATTTAGAAAGACCTATAAATGGCGCAGCAAGTAAGATTAATTTAAAAATAGGTGGAGAAGGAAATTCTTATTTTGGAAATGCTGGAATTGGATATGATCCTCTATTAGTGGAAGAATCAACAGGACTTTATTATAAAGTTACAAAAGGTGCTGCTAGTACATTAGTAACATTAGATGATTATATGATAAAGGCAGATTCATATTCTAAAAAAAGTTATCTTGTAAGAGTGGAAGAAGGTACATTAACACTTGGTGATGGAAATAGTTCAAATAACTCTGGTAAAAATCAACTTATAGAAAGTGATGGCGGCATTGAAAATGTATTGATAGCTGCTATAGGGAAGACAGCTAAGTTAGTAACAGATAAGGATATACAAGGAAATGCAGTAAATGGTATAAAACAAATAGGACTTTATGCTGGTGATTTTTCTACAACTCCCTCTAATGGCGGAGGAATAATAGATTTTACAGGAAAACTTAATGTGAGTGGAGAAGCATCAAAAGGAGTAGTAGTAGATAAAGCAGGAGTGAGTGCAGCAACTGGAGCAATTATTACTAATAGTGGTGAGATAAATGTTTCAGGGGGAAGTTATCATGATGCTGTTCTTAATAAGACAGAAGGAACAGTGGGTGTAATAGTAAATGGAGAATACTCTAAGTTTATTTCATCTGGAGTAGGAAGTATTTTAAAAGTAAACGTTGCTGATAAGGAGTCAACTGGTATATTTACAAGTAATGGATTAGTAGATATAACAAATGGAGATATAAAAACTTCTAATGGAGCATTTAACCTTTATTCTAAAGGAAACACAGCGGTTATTAAGCTGACAGATACATTACTAGAAACAGGTCAAAAGTCTCTTTTATTTTATAGTGAAGATAATGGTAAATTTAATTTAAATAATGTAAATGCTACAATAAAAGGTGGTGCAACTGCAAGTGATAGAGGTAGTGCATTTTATTATAAGGGTACAGGAGGAAATATAAGCTCCACTGTATTAGAGAATTATGTAAAGAATATGTTAAGTAATACAGAAGGGCAGTTAACCCTTAATATGGAGTCTGGTTCAAGACTTTTCATTTTGGATAATGTTTCTGTAAACTTAAGTTCTGCAATGGGAGCAATAGGCTCTTTAGGAGTTAATTTTACTCCTTCATCAACTGATTATAAGACATACATGATGTATAAAAGTTCGCTTGGAATAGACCAAAATGTGGATTTAGATTCTACATCTGATGCATATAAGAGTCTTGAAATGGCAACTTCAAGTATAACAAATAATGGTAAATTAATAGCAGGAAATATTGCAGGAAATATTGCGATAGCACAGGAAAATGGACTGGATACATTAGGAACTCCACTTGGAAGAAGTGTGGTAACACTAACAAATGATGCAGGAACTATTAATCTTGGTGGCGATAATTCTGTAGGAATATATACAAGCTATGGTGAAATATATAATAAAAATAATGCTAAAATAAATGTGACAGGTGATAATTCAATAGGAATATATGCTGTAAATGGAGCAAAGGTTGAAAATCAAGCTGGCTCAGAAATAGCTGTAGGGAAAAATGGAACAGGAATATTTGCCGAAGGATATAAACAAGGAATTGCACAATCATTTGGGGATGGAAAGCTTGATATTAAAAATAGTGGATTGATAAAATCAGGAACAGATTCAGGGGCTATTGGAATATTTTTAAATAATAATTCGGGTGTTGCCAAAAGTGATGTAAAATTAGATCTATCAAGTGGAACAATAGATTTAAAAAATTCTGAAAATGCAATAGGTATATATGTAGATAAAGGAACTGTAATAGATGCTGCTTCTACAATAACAATAGGAAAGAATGGAATAGCCATTTATGCGAAAGATAGTGATGTTACTTTAAATAATACAACACTAAATCTATTTGGTGATAACGCACTAGGTTTATATTTAGATTCACCATCAAGCTTTAATGGTATGGGAACTATGAATATAGATGGTCAAAATATTGTTCTTTTTAATATAATTTCAAATGGTTCTACAATAACAAATAATTTTAGTGTTGGGAGTGTAATATCAGGTTCCACTTACTCAATAGGAAATATTTCTGGTGGTGAAATAGAGTACACAGGAGCAACAAGTCTTGGAACAAATGGAACTATGATGGCTGGAATAAATTCCGCTATATACCTAAATAATTCTACAATAACGGCCCTGCCTGGAGCTACTAATACTGCAGCTATGGCCCTTGATGGACAGTATGGAAGCACAGTATCCTTTGCTACAATGTCTTCAAACATTGATGGAGAAAATACTGGAATTATAACTTTAGGAGATAGTTCTGTGGGTCTTTATGGGAAAAATGGGTCAAGATTAAGTAATGAAGGAACAATAATTATGGGTCTAGGTTCCGTGGCTGTGTCAAGTTCAGGAACAGGATCATTAGCGGTAAATGGAGGACAAATAAATCTGGGTTCTGGATCACAGGGAATATATCTAAAAGATGGTGATAAAATAAGTAACACATTATCTGGAAGAATAGAGAGTGCAGGAGAATCTTCAGTAGGAATTTTTGGTAATAATATAAACTCTTCTATAGAAAACCATGGTTTAATTGAGTTGTCAGGAAATAAGTCTACAGGAATTTATACATTAGGAACAACTGCAAAAACAGTAGTAAACTCAGCAACAGGAGTAATAAATATAGGGGGTTCTATTTCACAGGATGAACCTAGTGTTGGAATATTTAGCCAAACAATAGGAGATACTGTAATTAATGCTGGAACGATCACAGGAGGAGATTATTTTATAGGAATATTTGCCGAAGATGCTACAATAACAAACAGTGGTAATATAAGTGTAGGGACAGCTGGAACAGCAATACATGCAGATGGTGGAACTCTAAATCTATCTGGTGGAGCAATAAGTATAGGAGGAAATGGTTCAGTAGGAGTATATGCTTCTGAACTGACTGCTCCTGTGGTGAATAATTCTACTTTTATAATAGGCAGTGGAGTGGGAGAAAATAATGCTTATGGATTTGTATTTTCTGGAACTACTGCAACAGATTTTACTAATAATGCTGTAGCTACTGTGGAAGATAATGGTGTTTTTCTTTATTCTAAAACAGGTGGAAATATAATAAATAATGCAAATGTAATAATGAATGGTTCAAATAATGTTGCTTATTATGTAGAGCAAGCAGGAAGAATAGAAAATAATGCATTGATAAAAGGAGATACTGGAGAATCTAATATTGGAATATTTGGAAAAGGAATATATGATGGCAGTGGAAACCTTATAACTGAAGGAAGTATAAAAAATACTGGTGATATATTACTAGGTGACTCACATCTTGTAGAACTTACTGATGAATATGGTGAGAAATATAAAAGTGGATATTCTGTAGGTATTTATGGAGAGGGTTCTAGTGCAGAAAATGATACCTCTGCTACAATAAAGGTAGGTAAAGAAGGAATAGGAATGTATGTCAAAGATGCTAGAATTACTTCGGTAAATAAAGGTAATATTACAGGTACAGGTGACAATTCTATTGGAATATTTGCAGATAATACAAAAGTAGAAAACTATGGAACAATAGATATGGCAGGAAATAATGTTATAGGAATAGCTGTAAGAAACGGAGCAGAACTCCTAAATAAGGGGACGATAAAAGTAACAGGAGATAATGTATTTGGTATTTATATGTCTGGAGAAAATACAGTAGTAAGAAATGAAGGTAATATCATAATAAGTGGAACAGGACTTGGAATTGGATATACACCAAATATAGATAAAAATAATATATATGATATATCTGGAACAACAACAGGTTCTATTGCAAAAAGTTATGAACTTCCAGAATTACCAACATTAATAAACTCAGGAGTAATAAATATAGAGTTGGGTAACAATTTTAATTATGATGGGGTAAAAGTAGTAGTTAAAGTTGATCCTTCAACAAATATACCAACTACAAATACATCTAGCCAAGTGGGATTTGGTGGAACAATACCAAATAAATTTGAAATAACACCTGATTTTTCACAGGGGACATCAGCAGATAGATATGTACTGGAAAATATTTTTAGAGGGCAATCAGGAAGAGGAGAGTATGTTTCACAATCGTTAACATGGGATGCAACAGCTAAGGGAAGTGACATGGTAATGACAAGAAAATCTTATACTGACTTTACAGATGGTTTATGGTATGAAGATTTTGGAAAGACTCTAAATGAAAACTATGCTAATTCTACTGGAGACAGGTTAGAAATATATGATAAAATAGATTATATAACTGAAGAAGGAGATTTTAGGCATGTAATGGCAAGTCTTGCAGGAAATGTCTACGCAAATATGAACCAAAGACAAGAAACAATAGCTGGAGTACTGGGAACATCATTAAATTTATTACAGGATTCAAAAAATAACACAAAAGAGAATGTAAAAGTAAATATAATAGCAGGAAAAGGAACATTAACTGATAAAACAGATGGAGTAGTAGGATACGATTACGAAACAACAGGAGTGTTAGCTTTAAGAGAAGTGGAGAGAACTTATAAACATACATTTGGATACTCATTAGGATACTTACATACAAATTTTGAATTTAAAGATAATAATGATAGTGAAGAAGATGCAGATACAATCCAATTAGGAACACATAGTAAGTATAGATCAAATGATTGGATACTACGTAATGATCTAACAGCAAGAGTAAGTATACATAATATAGATAGAAATATAGATTGGGCAAATTCAGGAAGATCAGAAATGAATGGAAAATATGAAGCATATAGTATAACAAGCGATAATAACTTAGGACGTGAGTTATCATTAGGAAAGAATGCAAGTATCACTCCATATGGAGGACTAGAAGCAACATATATGATTAGACCAACATTTAGTGAGAGTGGGTTGGAAAGTCTTGAAGTAGAGGGAAATGATGCTTGGAGTGTAAAACCAAAAGTGGGAATAGAACTTAAGGCATCAACAAATGAAAGTAAAAATGGTTGGAAGCTAAAAGGAGCTCTAGATGTATCTTATGGGTATGAGTTAGCAGATCTAAATGAAAGAGAGTATGCGAGACTAACAGCAGTAGAAGATGATTATCATAAATTATCAAAGCCAGAAGAGAACAAAGGAGTATTAAAAACAAAAGCAATAATTGGAGCAGAAGTAGAAGATAGATATGGAATATTCTTAACAGGAGAATACTCGGTGGGAGAACATAATCAAGATGATTATAGAGCAGGGGTTACTTTAAAAGCTGTGTTTTAAGAAGTTTATTATATCTAAAATAAAAGAGGAGTTGTATCAAACTAGTTTTGAGGATAACTCCTTTTTTTCTTATTTAGATACATTATATTTTATGTTTTAGATAATAGAACTTATGAAATATTTTAGAAAATATACTTGCGATTATGCTTTAATCTGGCTTTTTTACTATGTTTTTGATATAATAATCTGTACATTATTGATAGTTCTATTAATTAGATAGACAGGATTACTTCTACACTTGAATAAAAAGAAAAATTCTAAAAGTTTGTTTAAGTAGTAATATTAACATAGTAGTATTTGGAAAACATTATAAATCGAAAAGATTATTTACAGTAAAATAATTAGAAAAAATCAAATAAAGGAGAAGATATGAGTTTATTTTTAGGTATTTTGGCAGCATTCTTTTTTTCTTTTACATTTGTTATAAATAGAAAAATGGGTATAGAAGGTGGATATTGGCTTTGGAGCGCAATACTTAGACATTTATTTATATTTCTTTTCTTTTTTATATATTTAGGTTTCAAAAATCAAATAAAAGATGTAATAAAAGAAATAAAAACAGATGTTTTTCAATGGATATTATGGAGCAATATAGGTTTTGTAGTATTTTATACATTTATATGTTTTAGTTCACAATTTGGACCATCATGGTTAATAGCCTGTTTATGGCAAATGACAATATTAGCAGGAATTTTATTGACACCTTTTACTTCAAATAGTAAAAAAATACCTCTAAAACAAGTTATTTTTGCTGTAATTATATTTATTGGTGTAGTCTTGGTTCAATTCAGCGGGGAAAAGCAAATAAGCTTAAGAGATGTCTTACTTACTATGCTGCCTATGATAATAGCAACAACAGCTTACCCGCTAGGAAATAGAAAAATGCTTCAAGTATGTGGAGATCATTTAAGTACAGGACAGAGAATATTTGGCATGGTTTTATGTACGATGCCTGCCTGGATACTGCTTTCTATCTACGCATATATAAAAAGAGGAGTACCGTCAGGAGCACAGCTGGAAGGAAGTCTAATAATAGCAATCTTTGCTGGAATTATAGCTACTACGTTATTTTTTAAAGCCACAAAATTAGCTGGAGGAGATCATAAAAAATTAGCTGCTGTAGAGTCAACACAGGCAGCAGAGCTCATCTTTGCGCTAGTTGGAGAGATTTTATTACTAAATGGAAGTTTTCCTACATTTTTAGGAATTATAGGTATAGTTATAATAATTATTGGAATATTAATGCTAAATTTTAAGAGTTAAAAGAATTCAGACTTTACTTTTAGGGCAAAATATGTTAAGATTAATGTGAATTTTTTCTAGGAATTTAGGTAGCCTCTAAGTTCTTGGTAAGGATATTAAAATTTAGGAGGAATATAGAATGGCTTTAAGAAGTAAACAAGAAATAGTAGCAGAATTCGGAAAAGACCCACAAGATACAGGATCTACAGAGGTGCAAATAGCATTATTATCAGATAGAATTAATCATTTAACTGAGCACTTAAAAACACACAAAAAAGATTTCCATTCAAGAGCAGGTCTTTTGAAAATGGTTGGTAATAGAAGAAGATTATTAAACTACCTAAAAGATAGAAATGTTGAAGGGTACAGAACATTAATAGAGAAATTAGGAATAAGAAAATAATAAAAAAAGAGCTTTTGCTCTTTTTATTTTAGAATATAGAGAAATTATTAACATACAGAAAGTAGCGAATTATTATATAAATTCACATTTGATAGTGGTTTATATAGATAACATAGATTAGTTTAAATAATGGAGGAAGAACACATGATAAGAAATGTGGAATTAAGAGATGCAGAAGATATAGCTAAAATATATAACTATTATATAAGGGAAACAATTATAACTTTTGAAACAGAAGAGATTGATTCAATAGAAATGGAAAAAAGAATAAAAAAAACACAAGATTTAAATTATCCTTTTATTGTTTATGAGGAAAATAATAAGATAATAGGTTATGCATATGTAGGAATTTGGAGAGAAAGAAATGCTTATAAGGATACTTTAGAAACAAGCATTTACATAGACAAGGATCAAAAAACAAAAGGAATTGGTAGAAAACTTTATAAAAGATTAATAGAGTTAAGTGAAGAAATAGGGGCCCATGTACTAATAGGAGTATTATCTTATCCTAATTTAGCAAGTCAAAGATTACATGAGAGTATTGGATTTGAAAAAATAGGATGCTTTAAAGAAGTAGGTAAAAAATTCGGTAAATTTGTGGATGTGGAATTTTGGTCCCTTATATTGAAAGAAGGAAAGTAAACAATGAAAAGAAGTGTAAATATATTAGAAGGACCAATAGCTGTAAATTTATTTTGGCTGGCACTTCCAGTAGTTCTAACATCATTAATATCAATAGGTTATAGTCTGATAGATACATGGTTTATAGGGAGATATTTAGGAGATGAATATGTATCAGCTGTGGCAGCAGGAGCCTTTTTTATAAATTTTGGAATGTGTTTCTGTAATATTCCTAAGATAGGGGCACAAGTTTTGGTAGCTCAGTCTATAGGAGCTAAAAAAATTGTCTCAGCTAGAAAATATGTAAGAACAGCTATTTACTTATGCGTTATACTAGGCTTACTTTATACTGCCTTTATTTTAATATTTCATGATTTTTTAGTAAAGCTTATAGGTGTGAGAGAACCATTGATATTAAACTCTGCTAATCAATTTTTAGCTATTTCATCAATAGGGTTTGTATTTTTATACACATTAATAACAATATCAGCAGTTATAAATGGAGAAGGAGATACAATGGGACCGTTTATTTTTAATTCAATGGGATTAATTATAAATATAATATTAGATATAGTATTTATGAAATATATGAAAATGGGTGTGGGTGGAGCTGCATTAGCTACAGTTATAGCACAAATAATTGCTTGTACTGGAATATTTGTATATCTTCTTAGAAAAAACTCTAGATTTAGGAAACTTAAATTATTTAAATTAGATAGCAAAATGTTTTATAAAAAAATTGTAAAATTAGGAATGCCAAATGGAATAAACCAAGCTCTTTTCTCAATATTCGCTATTGCAATAGCAGGAATGATTGCGGGAATAAGTGAAAATGCATTAGGAGTTCAAAGATTAGGAGTTCAGTTTGAAGCATTTTCATGGAATATATCTGTAGGTTTGGCAAGTGCAATAGCCACTTTTATGGGACAGAATTACGGTGCTAAAAATTACGACAGGCTAAGAAGAGGCTATTTTATTGGTCTAATATGGATGATGTGTGTGGGATTAATAATTGCATTTGTATTTATATTTGGCGGAAAATATTTATATGGATTTTTCTTTAAAAGTCCTGAAATGATAGCATTAGGTGTAGGGTATTTAAGTATATTAGGGCTTTCGCAAGTATTTATGTGTGCAGAAATAACTACTACAGGAGCATTTAACGGAATAGGAAGAACTTTAGAACCCACAATAAACAGTATTGTAATCACAAGTCTTCGTATACCTTTAGCTCATTTTTTAATACCTCTTATGGGACTCACTGGTATTTGGTGGAGTATAAGTGGAACTAGTATACTAAAGGGTATAATTTCAGTAACTTGGTTTTTATGGACATTGAAAAAACTTTTAAATTCTGGAGAAATGTTAAAAAAATTGGAGGAATAGTAATATGATTATTAGAAAAGCTGAAAAAAAAGATGTAAAAGGTATAATATCACCACTTATTATGGCTTTAGACGAGATGAAAACTATTTTTTCAGGTTGTGAAAAAGAAGAGGAAATAATAGCTAAATATGAAGAGTTTTTTTTATTAGATGAAGGAAGATACAGCTATAAAAACTTTTATGTTTGTGAAGTGGATGAGGAAATAGCAGGAATTATAGTAGTATATTATTCTGATGATGTAGAAAAATTAGATAATGTAATGCTGAGAGAATTGAATAAAAATGGTGTTATAAGAAAAGAATTTGAGAAAGAGTTTTATGAGAATGAGTATTATATAGACTCATTAGCTGTTAATTCTGCTTATCAAGGGAGAGGAATAGCAAGAAAGCTAATGGAGTTTGCTGAAAAAAAAGGTAAAGAGCAGGGATATGAAAAAATGAGTCTTTTAGTTCATATTGATAAAGAAAAAGCCTTTTCTATTTATAAAAAAATGGGATATGAAGAAGATAGTAAAATAGTACTTTATGGAGAGACTTATAGGCATATGGTAAAACAGATAAAATAGAAGCCCAAAAGGGCAGAGGTGAGTTATTACTTCGTAATTCTGTATACAAAATATACAAATACTAGAAGGATAATAATATTATCCATAACACACCTCCAAAAATATAGTTATTGGCTTGTGAAACCATAAAAATATTATACAAAAAATATAAATTAAAGTATAATTATTTTTTAATGTAAATTATTTAGTTTTTATTATAAAAAAAAATTTTTTAAATTATATAATATAAAAAGGGGCTGTCTCAAAATGAACTGTACCCCAAAAAGAGGACAGAACAAAAAAAAGACAGTAAAAAATGAGCCGAAAGGCTCATTTTCTATTCATAATATGGTATAATACCACTATGA
>JAGOZX010000031.1 GCA_018058425.1 Sebaldella sp. | reverse complement strand
GCTATTAATATAACTATACTAGATTTTCTGTCTGTATTGCCACTAATTTATCAGCATTCTATCTGCTATTAATATAACTATACTAGAATGTAAATTAACTCTTCATTAGACAATTTAAATTTACAAAATATCTATTAATATAACTATACTAGAATGTAAATACGTAAGGATTACCAGTCTGCGCAGTTACGTATACAGCTATTAATAACTATACTAGAATGTAAATTATATTATGTTACATAATTTGGATTAAGAAGGAGGTAAAATGTTTACAGGAAACTAGAATGTAAATTATATTATGTTACATAAGTAATCTGATCCCTCATCTGCTATTAATATAACTATACTAGAAAACATCAACTAATATTATAAAAATACCAGCTCACAGAAACTCTGGTATTTTTTTATTTCCTAATCAATCATAGAAACAAATCATAACCATAAAAAAAGGACCTCCAAAGAGATCCAATTATTAAATAAGTACTTTTAAAGTAAGTATTTCAGAACCTTTTAATTCAGGTAATAAATACTCGCCTTTTTCATTTCCATTTTCTAAACTCTCTAACTTAGCATTTTCCTTTAAATTTGTTATAATAATAGACTTATGAGGAAAATTTATTTTTATTTTGTTGTTATTACTTAATCCAAAAGTAGGATTAAATAATCTTATAATAACATCATTAGTTCTTTCAGATTTTTTTATAGCTGTTACTTCTATATTTTCTCCACTTACCTCTATATATTCTGCTTTTATAGGTCTAGTTCCAGTTCTTATATCTTCTAAAAACTGCTTATAAATAACAGGAGAATTATATAAAGAAGCTAATCTTGGAATTCCTGCCTCTTCAAAATCTCCAGAATGAGGAACTATAGCAAACTCAAATTCGTATTCACCAATCATTTGAGAATCGGGAGTAGCAAATTCAATACCGCTTACTCTTCCAGGACGTATTAGTAAATCAGCTTTCCCCATAATTCCAACACTTCTCATGAGAGTTAGAGCTATTGTATTATCATTATAGATTTCATATTCAGGTAACCCCTTTGATAATACAGCTATTCCAAGTTTCCCATCATTGATATCAACAAATTTTTGCATTGGATATATAGGAAGTGCTATTGATTTATAATTTTGCTCTCTCCAGTTTTCTGGAGCGACAATTACATTGTCTCTTTTGATTACAGAAAAATGATCTTCAGCGTAAGAACATGATGTTTTTATAGGTGCACTACATAAAACCTTTATGATGTGGTCATTGGCTTTATTATTTACACTTACCTTCACATCTAAAACTTTCGAATCAGCCTTTAGTTTTATAATAGATTTTATAGGCAAATCAACTGTCTCAGTACTTCTAGCATTACGATCAGAATTTAAATACTTTGGTATTATCATATTATGTGTAATTTCAAAGGCACATTCAAAGTTATTTTCGTATAATTTTTTAATTTCAGCTTTGTTATTTTCAGTAGTGAAAATTAAGTCGTTTTTAGGTGGAGAGTAGTCATATTCATCACCATCATCACCTTTTTCTTCAAATATAAGAGCTGTAAAAGTACTTTCATTTTCTTTATCAAATATCTCAAGTGAACCGTTATCTAAAATCTTTATCTTAAGATACTTATTTTCAAGTGTATTTTTGTCACCTGAAACTAATTTTTCATTAGAGATTTTAGTTTCATTTTCTCTGATGTCCAGAACAATATAACCCATATTTGGAAGAAATTCATGAGAAACTAAAATTTTACTTTCAATAAAAGAGTACTTAAGATTTTTAGCATATGAGTCTAAAATATAATTTTCAGATGCGATATCCATAGCTAAACTAATATTAGTTTCTGAAAGATCAACATCTTTAGTAGAAATAATTTCATAAGGAACTATTTTTTGATCTGGAGTATAGATATTAAAATCTTTATTTTTTGTGTAAATTGTTAATTCAATCATTTCGTTTCTCTTATGTGGAAGAGAATTAATTAATAAAATTGGTCTGCCTTTAATTGAAGAGATATCAAGCTCTCTTTCCATGTATCTAAAAAACATATTTTCAAGTTCTCTATTTATTTGTGTAGAGTATTTAAATCTATTTAAGATATCATCATGGCTTTCGTCAGTACAGCAAGTACAAATACTATCATGTGCTTGATTTTCAAATAAATATTTCCATGATTTATTAATTAATCCATTAGAATAAACTCCATTTTCTAAGTGAGCAATTGTAGAAATAGGCTCAATTTTATAAGAAATTTCATTTTCTAAAGTTTTATTTAAATACTTAACATCCATTCTACTTGAAGAGTCACCAAAGTGTACTCTTTGTTCTTTAGGGTTTCTAAGTTCACCTTTTAATACTTGTAGTTCTCTCTTGTCTTTATCTAAAGCTTTAAAAAGAGAATCTGTATGCAATTCTAGATTAGATATTTTTATACTCATATCTAAATCATTTTTTTGAAAGTACTGGTTTGTGTAATCGATAAGTTCAGGAAGTCCTTTTTGTATAGTTGTATGATCTCCACCACCCATAAGAAGAAGTTCACCGTCTTTAAATCTACTTTCTAATTCTTTTTCAGTTTTTAATATTTTTTCAGCAGCTTTTTCCTTATCATAAGGCAAGTATCTGTTATAACCATATCCAAGAGGGAAATGTATACTCAGCATACTATCTCCATTTGGAGATTCCCATAAAAATACAGAATCGTCTATATCATTTTGGGCTATTCCACGCCAAACATATATTGATTTTAAATCAAATCCTTTCATAATCTGTGGAGTTTGAGCGGCTTGTCCAAAAGAATCAGGAATATATCCTACCTCCATAGAATGTCCCATATCCTCAGCAATGTTTGAACCAATAAGCAAGTTTCTAACAAAAGACTCTCCGCTTATTAAATAAAAATCAGGTTGAGTATACCAAGGACCTACAAATAATCTTTTATTACTAATTAAATTTTTTAATCTATCTTTATTTTCTGGAAAGATAGTAAGGTAATCTTCCAAAATTGATGTTTGCGCATCATACATAAAATAACTGAAAGCTTTGTCATTTTCTAAGGTATCAAGCATTATTTCCATGCTGTAACAAAGCCTTACTCTAAAAGCTTCAAAAGTTTTATGCCATTCTCTATCCCAGTGAGTGTGCGGAATATAGTGTAAATTTTTCATGATCAAACTCCTTCTATTAATTTGCTGTTTCAGTGATAGTTTTTCTAAGTAATATATTAGCGAAAGCTATGAAAAAAGCTCCTATAAATATAGATAGTACATATAAAGGCCATTTTTCAACTGTAAACCAACCATAAAATCCTGAAATAGGTGCGGTATTGTTAGTTCCAAATAATACTGCTAAAGATGAAGCAATAGCACAGCCTATAACATTTATTGGAATAACTTTTAGCGGCGATTCTATAGCAAATGGTATTGCACCCTCAGAGATTCCTACAAGTCCCATTAAAATTGATGATTTACCAGCTTCTAACATTGACTCATCATATTTCTTTTTAGCAAATACTGTAGCTAATCCTAACCCAATTGGAGGAACGATTATAGCTACTTGTGCAGCAGTATTAGGAGTAGTTATTCCAGAGGCTAATAATGCCATGGCTGTGGTAACAGCAGCTTTATTAACAGGACCACCTAAGTCAAAACCAACCATTCCGCCAACAATTGCAGCTAAAACTATTTTATTAGTACCAGACATACCTGTAAGCCAAACTTCTAAAGCTTTATTTAAGTTGGCAATTGGTACACCAATTATATATACCATAATCAGACATGTTATCAAGGTACCGAGTACAGGGGCTAAAAATATGGCTGTTATACCAGAAGCAAAATCAGGTAACTGTATTTTATCTAATATAAGTTTAACTATATATCCAGCTAGCACACCTGCCACTAAAGCGCCTATAAAACCAGTATTCATATCCTTAGCTAATAAACCAGCTACAAATCCAGGAACTATTCCGGGTTTATCAATAATAGAATATGCTATAAACCCAGCAATAAATGGAAGCATAAGCCCTAAAGCCAAACCTCCTATGCCATCCATAGTGTGAAATAATCTTACTAATGCATGAGCACTTTGTGTATGTGAAGCATCCCAAATATCCTGTATTCCATAAAAAGATGAACCTATTCTAGCTATTCCCATAATAACAGCTCCAGCAATTACTAATGGAATCATATATGAGATTCCTGTTAAGAAATGTCTTTTCAAATCAATAAAAAAGTTTTTCATTTTTTCCTCCTAAAAATTTTTATAAAGTTTTTAAATAATAGAAATATATTTACTCTCCTAAAGCGTCATTGATTGCTTTTTCAGCATTTTTAATTGCTTCTTTTACACTTATTTTATGTATTTTTTTATCTTTAAATCTTTCTTCTTCTCTTACTTTAGTTTCTACAGCAAATATTATAGCATCTGCTTCTTCAATATCAAGGCTTGTAATCTTATTCTTTATACCAGTAGCACCTTGAGTTTCTACCTTAATTTCGTAATTTAATTTTTTACCAGCATTTTCTAATGCTTTAGCAGCCATAAATGTATGAGCTATACCTGTTGGACATGCAGTTATTGCAATGATTTTTTTCATTATAGTTTCCTCCTTGTATTTTTTATCCGTTAATTAATTTATAAATCTCGGTTTTATTATTAGAGCTTTTAATTTTATCAATAAATCCTTCTTCCATTATTTTTGATGCTAAATCAGATAATATTTCTATATGTGTATCAGTAGAATCTTTTTTCACAGCAAGCATAAAAATAATTTCTACAGTCTCACCAGTAACTTCATTCCAAATAACAGGTTTTTTCAAAGAAGAAATACATACAGAATTATAAAGTACACATTCTGATCTTCCATGAGGAATGGCGGTGTCTTCTCCTACTTCAGTGGTACTTTCTGTCTCTCTTTCATAGATAGATTCTTTAAAGTCAGTAATAGAAGTAATTCTATTTTCAGATTTTAGTAAGTCAGACATTATTGATATAACTTCTTCTTTACTATTAGCATCTAGATTTAAAGTAATAAGATTTTCGCTATAAAGGTTATTCACAGAAATCACTCCTTTCTCAAATATTTTATTTATAAAGTAACTTTATGTAAGGTCATACATGTTGATTCAATATACTACAGTATATACTGAAAAGGGTAATAGTCAATTGTAGTTTGACTCTATTTTAAAAAAAGTCGTCTTCTAAATTATAAAAGTACTTGAATATTAAGGATAAAAAAACTATAATTAGATAAAGACGATAGAAATACTTTTATGAATCGTCATTATGGAGGTGGATATATGGAGTCAAATTTAACAAATAAGATAAAACTATCGGTAGCCTTAAATAATCAGCAAAAAAAGTTATTTAAATATCTTTTTTTTGAAGCGAAAAAAATTTATTCTGAAAATAAAGATGTGAGAGAATTCAATATTGAAATAAGGAAGATATTTAAAGATTTGAATATAAAATACAATACAATTGAGATTTTTGACTTTGAAAAAAATCTGGATAGATTGTTGGATAATAAAATAATATATAATATTGGGTTTACTGATAATGATGAGGTCAAGGGAAAGTTTAATTTGATGAGTTCATATAACATAAGAAAAGATATACTAAACTATACTTTTCCACTAGATATTTTAGAGAGTGTGGGTAATGAGAATTATTTTTCTACATTGGATTTTTTGGTGTCTATAGAATTGGAGTTAGAAAGAAGTTTAATTTTATATAGAGAAATAATCAGAAGTAGTGATTCTAAGCAGAAGAAGTTTAAAGTAGAAATTGAAATAAATAGATATAAAGAGTTAATGCAGACTGTGGATATTTATAAAAGAATATATGATTTAGAGCGTAAGGTAATAAATCCAACTATTCAAGATATAAATAATTATTCTCAATATCATATTATTGTGGATAAAGTAAAAGAAAATTTAAATAGTAAAAGTAAAGTGAAGTTTTTAGTATTTGAGGTATATTTAAAAGATGATTTTAATAAAATACAGCACTTATTAGAATTGTTTTCTTTACAATTTAGTGAAGATATTGAGCTAAGAGCGAAGGTAGAAGAGTATTATTATAAGGAAGGTTATGATTTTGTCTATAAGGCTGTGAATTATTCTAAGGAAAATTTAAATTCTTTAAATTTGAAAGATAGGTTTTTGAAAACATTGACTGAAATATATATTGAAAATAGAGAAACAGAAGATGATTATATTTTATATGAAGAGATCAAAAATGGAATAGAAAAGTTTTCTAAGTTTAAGAATAAAATGGGAAGGGTTTTACTACAGGCAAGATTTGAGCTGGCTATATTACTAGATATTTTAAATGGAGTTAGCATGGAAAAACTTTTGAAGTATGAGAATAAGTACTATAGAATAAGAGCTTATTATTCAGAGGATATTAGTAAGAGGTATATTAGGGTTTATAAGAGGATAGAGGGGTGAGGGTGAATTTTAAAGGTTATGATGAGAATAGTGATAAATTGAGGAACTGTACATAAAGTTTCTCTATTTTATGGTAAATTAGTAATTTGAAAATAAAGATTCTAAATATGGGTGTGAAAAAATAAAGAAATATTAAAACTATTTCCAAATATTTAATAAAGATATTGACATTACTGTGAAAGGTGTTATACAATTTGAATTAAAGATTACTAAGAAAAAACAAAGGAGATGGGAAATGAAGAAGGATATGAGATTAATATTATTGGTATTATTGGTGTTAACATTAAGTGCTTGTAGTTCTGTAGTGAAGGATGAGGCTGTAAATACAGTGGAAAATCGAACTATTCAGCTAGAAACTACAAAGGATATTGAAAAAACAGCAGCAGCTTTAGATGGAACAATACAACAAATTGAAAGTAGATCAGAAGTGATAATAGTTGGTAATAATTTTGTAGGTGGAGGTAATGTATATGGTTATCAATTAGCTGGAAAATCCAGTGTGAGTGAATTGGGTGACAGTTATAGTAAATCATACACAAGTAATGCAGGAAGTATTACAGTTAATGGATCAACACCAATGGGTGTAGTTGCTATTATGAATGAAAATCATAATGAATCATATTCAGAAATCAAAGAGACAGGTTTTATAGATGCTAAATCATCACCATTATCAACTTTTTCAATAGATGTGGATACAGCTTCATATTCTAATGTAAGAAGAATGTTAATGGGTCAAAATGTATTACCATCAAAGGATGCGGTACGTATAGAAGAAATGGTTAACTATTTTACATATGACTATAAAAAACCTGAAAAAAAAGATGGAAAATTTGGAGTAAACTTTGAAATGGGAGATTCTCCATGGAATAAAAATAATAAAATATTAAGAATTGCTATTCAAGGGGAAAGTCTTTTAGAAAGCAAAAAACCAAAAAGTAATTATGTGTTTTTAATTGATGTATCAGGTTCTATGTCTGATGCAAATAAGTTACCTCTTTTAAAGGAATCATTTAAGAAATTAGTGAATAACCTAAATCCAGATGATAGAGTTTCAATTGTGGTATATGCAAGTAGTACAGGTGTGGTATTAGAGCCAACTTTTGGAAAAGATAAAACAAAAATAATAGATGCATTGGATAAATTAAATGCAGGTGGGAGTACAGCAGGGGGAGATGGAATAAAAAGAGCTTATGAGCTTGCTAAAGAAAACCTAATAAAGGGTGGAAATAACAGAGTTATTTTAGCTACTGATGGTGATTTTAATGTAGGTGTGACTTCAAATGCCGAATTAGAAGATCTTATTACTTCATATAAAAATCAAAATATTTATTTGACTATTTTAGGATTTGGAATGGGAAATTATAAGGACGATAAAATCAAGCGTTTAAGTGATAAAGGAAATGGCAATTACTTTTATATAGATAATATTAAGGAAGCTGATAAGGTATTTAATCAAGGTTTACAGGGGGCACTTTATACAATTGCAAAAGATGTAAAGATCCAAATAGAGTTTAATCCAACTTCTGTGAAGGAGTATAGATTAATTGGTTACGAAGACAGAAGATTAAATAATGAAGACTTTAAAGATGACAAAAAAGATGCTGGAGACGTGGGATCAGGACATCAAGTGACAGTTTTCTATGAATTAGTTCCTAATAATGGAGATTTTTCTGAGAAAAAAGTAGAGGATTTAAAGTATCAAAAAACATCTGTTGAAGAAAGTACTGATGTTGCTACATTTAAATTACGTTATAAAGAACCAGATGGAGATACAAGTAAAGAAATAGTAAAAGTAGTGAGTCCAGATATTTATAAAACTAAAAATACAATTGATTATAACTTTGGACTTTCAGTAGTAGAATTTGGAATGTTACTTCGTGATTCTGAATATAAAGGAACATTGACTTATAGTAATGTTTTGAATCAAGCTAAGAATAATATTGGCAAAGATAATTATGGATATAAGGCTGAATTTATAAAATTAGTGGAGAAAGCTAAAGTATTAAATGAGGGTAAGAAATAGGGGTTTGTTTTATAACATTGAAAAAATATTAAGAGTTATGAAGAAAGTCAGGTATTATTACTTGGCTTTTATCTTAAAATATGAAAAAAACGTTTCCAAATGGGAACATTAGAATAGATATAAATATCCATGTAGTAGTTGCATTTTTAGGAAAATATGGTATAATAATTGTAGAAAACAATCTTATGTAAATTAAATTTTGTGACAAATCGGCTGGACTTAGGTTCAGCTTTTTTGTATAATAATATTGGCTTCACAAAAGCCAATTTACGTGAGATTGGGGGAATACAATGTTTAAAATTTTTGTGATAATTATATTTTTAATTATGGTGAAAAGACTTTACTAGTGTATTCCTCAGCCCGAAAGGGCTTTTTTATTTTGAAAATAAAATATTAGGGGGAATTAAGAATAATTACTCTAAAATAGTAGTATCTAAGACATGTCTTGCTGTGATACCGTATTCAAAATATGTATATTTCATTTCACTGCATAAGTTAACAATCATATCAGATAATCTTGTTATTAGACCTTGTAGTTCTTGATAGTTTATAGGGATTTCTTCTAGTTCAGATAATAGTTTTTCTTGCTGATTATAGAGTGAATTTTCACTTTCATCATTTAATTGGATTTCTTCCATAAAGTAGAAGATAAGATCTTTTTGGCTTTTTTTCATTTAGTTCCTCCTTGAGATTTTTATTTAAAGATAGAAAAAAATTAATCATTTTAAAATCTTTTTATATTGTCTATCTTAATATAATTATTGTATAGTATTTTATACTAAAAGTAAAGAAAAATTTACAATAATTGAAAATAAAAAAGATCTAATTATTTAGAATCCCAAATAAATAAATCTTCTAACTTGCAATTAAAGAAAGTAAGTAGCTTCAAAATTGTATCAAGTCTTGTATTATCAAGAGCAATACTGTGATAAATTTTATGTAGCGATTGTCTGGAGATATTTAAATTTCTTATTTTTAGCCGTCTTTCTAATTCAGTGACACTTCTTATATCTTTTTCAGCCATTAAAATATTCAGCCTACATTTGATCATATAATTACCCACCCCTAATAGATATGAAATTTTAATATTATTTTATTTATTCTACCATTTTCAAGTAGACTTGTGCAAGTCTGAGAAACTAGCTTTATAAATGAATGCCCATTTAGGGCGAGGAATGTTCTAGTATAAAACTTTAGCTATAATCATAAAAAATATAATTACAGTTAGGAGTATGGACATGACATTCCTCCAATCACAAGTTTTTAGGCTTTTGGAAACCAGTATAATTATACAAAAAAACTGAACCTAAGTCCAGCTTTTTCATCCAAAATTCAAAAACATTGTGATCGTTTTATATAATAATTATAGCATATTTTTTTTAAAATGCAATTGATATATTGATATTACTTTTCATTTTGGTGTTTACTGTTAGGTACGTTTTTTAGTTAGTAGAAATATAGTATAACTAAATTAATCACATAAAAAAATTGGACCTAAGTCCAACTTTTTTCACAGATTCAATCATTTTTTGATTGTTTTATACAAGAATATTATATCATATTTCCCTAAAAATGTAACTGCTATATTGATATTTTTACTGACTTTACTGTTCACTAGTAAATACATTTTTTAAGAAGGAAAACGAGATTCTTAAAATTTTAAATAGTGAAATTAACCATATAAAAAAGCTGAACCTAAGTCCAGCTTTTTTATCCGAAATTTAAAATACTTACGATTGTTTTATAGAATAATTATAACATATTTATAAAAAAATGCAAGTATAAAAATTACTATTTATAAATAAAAAAAGCCCATTAGGGCGAGGAATGTTCTAGTATAAAACTTTAGCTATAATGAAGTAAAAAATGATTATAACAGAAATTTTTAACATAACATTCCCCCAATCGTAAGAATATTTAGCTTTTCGGAAGCTAATGATATTATAACAAATTTATAAAATTAAGTCTTTTATTTTTTAATTTTTATTTATATTTTAAAAATTTATAGAGATTATAGATTCTCACGTCACTTTGTTCCTCAGAATGACAATTGATAGGCTTTCTCATAAATAAAATAAAAAGAACTGTCATTTAAGACAGTCCCTTACAATAAAAACATTATTAAATCTCTTACTTCTCCTTAACCAACCCTTTTTCCACTAAAAACTCATGAGCTACCTTAGCAGGATCTTCTCCTAGCTTATCAACCTTGTAATTAAGTTCTCTCATAGTCTTGTCATCTATCTTACCACTAAGCATATCCAACACTTCTTCAAGCTCAGGATGTTCTGCTAGAACCTCTCCTCTAATAATTGGTACAGCATAATAAGGTGGGAAGAAATGAAGGTCATCTTCTAAAACTTCTAAATCAAATGCAAGAAGTAATCCATCAGTAGAAAAAGCATCAATAATTTGACTTTTTCCAGATTCTAAAGCACTGTATCTCATCGCACCATCCACAGGAGTAACAGTTTTGAAGTTCATATCATAAGCCTTTAAAAATCCTGGTAGTCCATCTTTCCGATTATTAAATTCAATAGTCGGTGACATTATAAGTGTATCACTAATTGCTTTTAAGTCAGAAATCTTAGTTAAATTATATTTTTCTTTTATTTCTTTAGTTGTGGCTATAGTATAAGTATTATTAAACCCAAGAGGCTTTAACCATTTTATCTTATACTTTTCATCAAATACTTTTTTTACATTATTATAAGCAACATCAGGATCAGAACTTCCGGGTAGATTTAAAATATTAACTAAACCTGTTCCTGTATATTCCACATAAATATCTATTTCACCATTTACAATACCTGAAAATGTTATTTGTGTACTTCCTAAATTTAATTTTCTATCTACTTTTAAATCAGTATGTTCTTCTATTAAATCAGAAATTATATTTCCCAAAATAAGTTGCTCTGAGAAATTTTTTGATCCTACAGTTATCTTTTTCTTATTCTCAGCTATTGAAGCTAGAAGAGAAAATACTAAAATACAACCAATTAAAATAACAGCAATAAGACTGTATCTTCTCATTTTTCTATTTCTTATAATACTTTTTTCAGAAATTTCTACATTTCCAGTTTTAAAAGCTAAAGGAGTAACTAAATTTTCTATTTTTCCTACAATAAAGTCAATTCCTAATGCAAGTATACATGCAGGAATAGCTCCAGCTAAAATTTTATTATAATTAACAGTCTGTATACCAGCAAATATAAGGTCTCCTAATCCACCTGCACCTATAAATGCAGCTATTGTCATAAGTCCTACAGCTGTAACAGCAGAAATTCTAATTCCAGCCATTATCATAGGAAGAGCAAGAGGAAGCTTTACTTTAAAAAGCCTTTGAAACCGAGTTAATCCAATTCCCTTTGCTGCTTCTATTGTCTGAGGGTTAATACCAGATAAACCTATATAAGTATTCTTTACTATAGGAAGCAAAGAATAAAGTATTACCACAGCAATAGCTGGAAGGACACCTATTCCAAGAAGAGGAATAAATAAACCTAGCAGTGCAAGACTTGGTATTGCCTGTATTAAATTAATGACTCCTATAATTCCTTTAGATAGATTTTTATAGTTGTTAATCAGTATACCTAAAGGTACACCTATAACTATGGCAAATAAGACTGCAATAAAAGTTAGTTTAATATGTTCAAAAGTCAGACTTAAGATATATGGGTAATTTCCAAATACATAATTAAGAAAGTTCATTCTTATCACCTGCCTCATCATTATCAAGGTATTGCTCACTAAGAGAACTTACCAAAGTACTAGGTGTAATTAATCCCTTTAATCTACGTTGTCTGTCTACTATAGGTATAGCAGATAAGTCATTATCATTAACTAATTGTAATAAGTTAAGAATGCTATAATTTTCGTATACTGTGAATAAACTTTTATTCATGACATCTTTTGCCAGAACATTTGAACTTTTTACATTTTGAAGGGTTCTTATGGTAATAAGTCCTTCTAATCTGTTATTCTCATCTACTATAAAAATACTATCTACTTTATTTACTCTCATTTTATCTATACAAGCTTTTAAAGTGTCGTTAGCATTTGCAGTAATAGGATTTTCATTCATGATATCCTTTGCTTTAATAAGGTCTGGTACAGTCCAAATTCTATTTTTTCCAACAAAATTACTAACAAATTCATTAACTGGATTTTTTAGTATATCTTCTGGTGTATCACATTGAACTATTTCTCCTTTATTCATAATACAGATTTTATCAGCAATCTTAACTGCTTCATCCATATCATGAGTGACGAAAACAATAGTCTTTTTCATTTTATCTTGTAGCTCCACAAGTTCTTGCTGAAGCTGGTTTCTACTAACAGGGTCTAGAGCGGAAAATGGTTCATCCATTAGGATAATATCAGGATCATAAGCAAAAGCTCTAGCAACACCAATTCTTTGCATTTGTCCACCACTTAATTGGGTAGGGAACCTATAAAGAAATTCCTCAGGATTTAAATCAATCATGTGCATTAGTTCATAAGTTTTTTCTATAATCTTTTGTTTATTCACTTTTTCAAGCCTTGGAATAAGTTCTATGTTTTCTTTTACAGTCATATGTGGAAATAATCCAGTCTGCTGTATAACATAACCTATTTTACGTCTAAGCTTTATGATATCCTTTTTCTCTACATCTTCACCATTTATAAAAATATGACCTGAAGTAGGGCGGATAAGTCGATTAATCATTTTAAGAGTGGTGGTCTTACCACAGCCACTTGGACCAATGAGAACTGCAAGTTCTCCTTTCTTGATATTTAAATTAATATTATTCAAAATCTTTTGATTTCGAAAACTTTTGTTGATATTTTGAAATTGTATCATTTAAAATACCTCCTTCTTAAGTTTTTTGAAACTATCTTTTTTTGAATAAAAGTTTTTTCACTTATGTTATTAGGCACTGTATTAGTTTTTTTATCAGATAGCATTTCATTAAAGCCTGTAATAATAATATCATATATAGGATTTTATGTCAAAAAACCAATTTTTTATTAGTTTTATTTTAAATATAATTTTATCTTTATTTTTTATTTTATAGTGGTATTATTAAAATTAGAAAGTGCAAAAATAAATATTTAGAAAAACAAAAAAATAGAGAAAAAGTAGTACTAAAAGTAAAAGAAAGAATAATAAGAAAATAAATTATAATCATAAATAATAAAAATAAAATTTAAGGAAGTAAGTATTAGAATATTAATGTAATGAAATTTTAGTAATTTTAAAAAATTAAAAAAAAATGAAGGTGTTTTGTAGTGAAATTGTGTGGAAAGCTTTTAAAATAAGTGTTGTGTAAAAAATTATGTGAAGTTTACTTTGTACTTTAGTATATTAAGTTAGTAATTATATTTATAGTTTTACAATGTGAGTTTTTTAGGGTTATAAGAGCAAGGAAAATTTTTTATGATTTTTTTTAAGTTAAGATATAGGAATAAGAGAGATAGAAACTTGATATATATAGTAAGGCAGAATTTTTATATTTACCTATAATATAAGTACGAATTCCCATATCATAACTTTATAACCTTTTATAGAACAAGAAGAGAGTTTTTATATAAGGCTATCCTTCATATTAAATTGGAGTGTTTATAAAGATAAGTCTAATTTTATTCCCCTGACTTTAAAACCCTTATTTTTACATTTATTACACCTTCATTTTTATTAGCTATTTTAGAAAATGCTCCTTCACTAAGGTCAAGAACTCTCCCACTAACAAATGGACCACGATCATTTACCTTCACTTTTACTTTTTTATTATTTTCTAAATTAGTAACTTCTATAATGCTTCCAAATGGAAGTGAACGATGTGCAGCAGTGAGTTTATTTGAAGAAAATTTTTCTCCGCTTGCAGTTGCCCGGCCATTAAATTCATTTCCATACCATGAAGCTTTTCCAGAAGAACTTCCTCCTCCTGAATTTACACTTGTACATGAAGTAACAAACAAAAGTACTATTAATATATAAAATATTTTTCTCATATTTTCTCCTTTAATTAAAAATAAATTTTTTTGATTTGTTCTAATGCTATAAAACACTAAAATATCATTTTTATTATAGCATATTAATAGTTTTAGTTTAATCAAAAATTTAATTGACATTTTATTCACAATCTTATAGAATTATATGTATAGAAAGTTAGTGTTAATATCATTAGATTGTGAATAATAATTTTTGCAGGCAATTTATAGATATTATTAGTTTTTCACAATTGAAGTGAAAAAAATAACTTAATGTGAAGGGGATGATTATAAAAAAATATTTTGTTATAAAAAATTTTAACAGGATATTTATTAGATAGATTCTTATAAATAAGCAAAATATATGATAGTTATAAATAAAAAATATATTCTGTTTATACATTAACAAAGTGAAAAAAATAATTTGCGGAGGTAAAAAAATGGTAAATGACTTAAAAAGTTTAAAAGAGATGATAGCGAGAGTTAGAGCAGCACAAGAAAAATTTTCAGAATATACTCAAGAGCAGGTAGATCAGATATTTAAAGCAGTAGCTTTGAGAATAAATGATGAAAGAATAACATTAGCTAAATTAGCAGTAGAAGAAACTGGAATGGGAATATTAGAAGATAAGGTTATAAAAAACCACTTTGCTTCTGAATACATTTATAATAAATACAAAGATGAAAAAACATGTGGAACATTAGAAGAGGATAGATCATTTGGAATAAAAAAAATAGCTACACCAGTAGGTGTAATAGCTGGGATAATACCTACTACTAACCCTACATCTACAGCAGCATTTAAAACATTATTAGCATTGAAAACAAGAAATGGAATAATATTTTCACCACATCCAAGAGCTAAAAAATGTACTATTTATACTGCTAAGATAGCTTTAGAAGCTGCAGTAAAAGCTGGAGCACCAAAAGATATAATAGGATGGATAGATGAGCCTACAGTAGACCTATCAAGAGAACTAATGGCTAGTACAGATCTTATCTTAGCTACTGGTGGACCTGGAATGGTAAAATCAGCTTATTCATCAGGAACACCAGCTATAGGAGTAGGAGCAGGAAATACACCTGTTATAGTAGATGAGTCAGCAGATGTTAGAATGACAGTAAACTATACATTAATGTCAAAAACTTTTGATAATGGTGTAATATGTGCATCAGAACAATCAATAATAGTAGATGAAAAATTATATAATCAAGTAAAAGATGAATTTGAATTAAGAGGAGCACACATACTTAAAAAAGGTGAGCTTGATAAAGTAAGAAAAACTATATTTATAGATGGAGCATTAAACTCAAAAATAGTTGGTCAAAGTGCTTATAAAATAGCTCAAATGGCAGGAATAGATGTTCCTGAAAAGGCAAAAGTACTTATAGGTGAAGTAACATCAGTAGGAGAAGAGGAACCATTTGCACATGAGAAACTATCACCAGTTTTAGCTATGTATAAGTCAAAAAATTACGAAGATTCATTAGATAAAGCTAAGAAATTAATAGATCTTGGAGGATTAGGACATACTTCACTATTATATATAAATTTAGCTGAAAGAGAAAAAATCGGAAAATTTGAAAAACAAATGAAAACTGGAAGAACACTTATAAATATGCCTTCTTCACTTGGAGCAATTGGAGATGTATTTAACTTTAAGCTTGAGCCATCATTAACATTAGGATGCGGTTCTTGGGGAGGAAACTCTGTTTCTGAAAACGTAGGAGTAAAACATCTACTGAATTATAAAACAGTTGCTGAAAGGAGAGAAAATATGTTGTGGTTTAGAGTTCCAGAAAAAATTTATTATAAATTTGGTTCATTACCTGTGGCTTTAGAGGAATTAAAAGGTACTAAAAAAAGAGCATTTATAGTAACTGATTCATCATTAGCAAAGTTAGGGTTTGCAGATTATATAACTAAGGTATTAGAAGAAATAGGAGTAGATTTTAGAATATTCTCTGATGTACATGAAGATCCTACATTATCATCTGCTAAAAAAGGTGCAGAAGCAATGCTTGAGTACAATCCAGATGTTGTAATAGCACTTGGTGGAGGATCAGCAATGGATGCCGCAAAAATTATGTGGGTTTTATATGAACATCCAGAAGTAGAGTTTCATGACTTAGCTATGAGATTTATGGATATTAGAAAAAGAATTTATGCATTTCCAAAAATGGGAATAAAAGCACAATTTATAGCAGTAGCAACATCTGCCGGAACAGGTTCAGAAGTAACACCATTTTCAGTAATAACTGATGATGAGACTGGTTTAAAATATCCTCTTGCTGATTATGAACTAACACCAAATATGGCAATAATAGATCCTGAATTAATGCTTACAATGCCAAAAGGATTAACAGTAGCATCAGGAATAGATGTATTAACACATGCAGTAGAATCTTATGTTTCTACACTAGCTACAGAGTTTACACAGCCTATTTCGTTAGAAGCAATGAAATTAGTATTTGATTTCCTTCCAGAATCTGTGGAAAATGGAGCAAAGGCAATAAATGCAAAAGAAAAAATGGCAAATGCTTCATGTTTAGCAGGAATGGCTTTCGCAAATGCATTCTTAGGAATTTGTCACTCTCTTGCACATAAGTTAGGTGGAAAGTTTCATGTACCTCACGGTATAGCAAACGCTATGATTTTAAATGAAGTTATAAAATTCAATGCTGTAGAAAACCCTGTAAAAATGGGAGTATTTCCACAATATAAATATCCAGATGCAAAAAATAGATATGCTAAAATAGCAGATTTCTTAGGACTAGGTGGAAAAACTGAAGATGAAAAAATAGAAAAATTATTAAAAGCAATAGATGAATTAAAAATGAGAATAGGTATTCCAATGTCTATAAAAGAGTTTGGAGTTCCTGAAAAGGATTTCTTGGAAGCAGTTGACCAACTTGCATTAGATGCATTTGATGATCAATGTACAGGAGCTAATCCTAGATACCCATTAGTTACAGAATTAAAAGAAGTTTATTTAAGAGCTTATTATGGTAAAGATTATAAAGAAACAAAATAGAGTAGAGTTGAAAAGCAAGTTCTGGAATGACTAGGAACTTGCTTTTTTTATAAAAATTATCTTGAGGAATGAGACAGAAGTCTCCTTTTTTATATACAAAAATTAGTAATTTTTAATTTTAATGAGGCATGTCATAAAAGTAAGTAGATTTAAATATATTTTTTAAATTTCATAAGATAATAATTTTCTTTTTTCATAAAGATAATTTTTTTAAGAACATTAAATATAACTATATACGGTAAGTTATTAGAATTATCATTTATTTTAAAAACTCAATAAAAATTATTTGTAAAATTTTCGGTTGAACAATATAAGAATATTCTGATATACTATTTGTATAAACAAAAATATAAATAAGGAAGTGGGATAAAATGAAAGATAAATTTAAAAAATTATTTGAGACTGTAAAATTAACAAATGGAGTAGAGATAAAAAACAGAATTGTTATGGCACCTATGACCACTTTTTCAGGAAATTCAGATGGAACAATATCTGATCAAGAAATAGAATATTACAAACATAGAAGTAAGGGATTAGGTATGTTAATTACTGCCTGTATTGGAGTATCAAAAAATGGAATAGCTTTTCCAGGTCAGTTTACAAGTTATGCTAAGGAAGCTGTACCAAAACTAAAGGTACTGACAGATGAAGTGAAAAAAGATGGAACAAAAATAATATTACAAATTCATCATGGTGGAAGAATGGCAAGACCAGAATTAGTTCCAGATGGGATTACAGTGAGCGCTGGAAATATTCCAAGTCCAAGAACACCAGATGTAATTCCTCATGAATTAAATGATGACGAAATAGAAAAAATAATAAGTGAATTTGGAGCAGCTACAAAAATAGCTATTGAATCTGGATTTGATGGTGTAGAAATTCATGGAGCAAATACTTATTTGATACAACAATTTTTCTCTCCACATTCTAATAGAAGAAGTGATAAATGGGGTGGCAGCTTAGAGAAAAGATTATTGTTTCCAATGAGAGTTATAGATGAAGTGAAGAGTGTAGTGAAAGAAAGTGGGAAAGCAGAATTTATAGTTGGATATAGATTTTCACCAGAAGAAATAGAAACTCCGGGAATAAGAATAGAGGATACTTTATATCTTGTGGAAAATTTAGTAAATAAAAATCTAGACTATTTACATATATCAGTAATGGATGTATGGGAAAAGCCAAGTATGGATACAAGCATTCATAAATCTATGACTGAATTAGTTAGTGAAAAAATAAATAAAAGAGTACCATTGGTAGCAGTAGGAAGCGTACATACAGGAGATGAAGCAATACATGCATTAGAAACAAAAGCAGATTTCGTTGCTTTAGGAAGAGAAATAATAATGGATCCAAATTGGATAGAAAAAATTCAAAATGAAAAAGAAGATGAGATTACTGTGACGATAAGTAGAAAACCTCAAAAAGAACTAGTTATACCAGATAAACTGTTTTCTGCAATGTTAGATACAACAGGATGGTTTCCATTTGAAGATTAGTAAAAATTATTAAATTAAAATTATATAAATAGGCTGTCTTTAGAATTAATTCTAAGGCAGCCTTATTTAGTAGGAAAATATTATTATTAATATAATTAGTTTATGAAAAAAATATAAAAATATCATAAAAAAATAATAAAATATCATAACGTTGTATAAATTTATGAGCTATTTTAATAACGTTTATTACTATCTATTTATTTATAAAAATTATTTTATTTAAATAAAAAATTATTTATAATTAAATTTTTATATTTTAAGTAATAATTTTTTTATTGTCTATTAATAAATGATTTTTTGAGAATAAAATTATTAGATCAATGATTTTTTTATAAAATAAAATTATATTTTTTACATTTTTTTAACTTAAATTAATAAGGTTATTTTTTTATTTAAATAACAGTTATTCTAAAGAATGAAATATATATGGAAATAAAGTTAAATTTAGTTTATAAAATAAGAATATTTAATATTGATGAAAAAATTTTTTCAAAATTTTAATATTTGTAAATGCAATTTTAAAATTGTAAAACAACTATTAATGTGGTACTATTCTTGTATCAGCAAATGTAATGGAAAATTAATGTAGAATGGAGAGATGAGATATGAGAAATAGTAAAAAAATTCTTTTATTTACGTTAGCACTCAGCTCGTTGTTATTAGCACAAGCTAGTACTGATAACATACCATCAAATGATTATAATAAATTACAAAACACAATGACAGAGAATTTCAATTCTGGAGTGTCAAATAATAAAAATTATGATCTTATTGAGAAAGCCTTGAGAGCAAGAAATAAAGAATTAAAAGATCTATATAAACAAGGGGACTACATTGTAAAGCCAGAATATTTGGAGTGGCAAGTATTTTTCACAGGTTTTTACGAAAATAAGCATAGAGGTGGAAGCTCTGATGAGAAACCTTATCAGGCAATTGCACCTATAAAACAGCCAGAGCTAGAACCTGAGCCACAAAGAGGAATTGTAACTAAAATTGTAAAAGTATCAAAGGAAGCCACAGTACAGTATAAAAGTTCAGTTGATGTTATTGAAAATATACCATATGAAATACAGTTAGATGCACCTGTTGCTGTAGGAATTCCAGAAATAAATATTGGGAATTTTACACCTGTAACAGTTAATCTAACAACACCTAGAATTCCAGAAACAATTGATGTAAATGTAACGGCATCTCCACCGATTGTAATAGTGGGAACACCTCAAGTAAATAAATTTATAGTATTAACACCACGTGAGCCGCAAATACAAGCTCCAGTTGTTAATGATATACCAGTTATAAAAATTCCAACAACACCTCAAGTACCAACCGTATCAGCAAATGAATTTAATCCAATTACTTTTAATATAACACCACCAGCACTATCAAGCCCTCCAGTTTTTAACATTAAGCTAGGGTCATTTTGTAATTATATGATTCCGAATTGTACGACTAATGGAGTAGATGGAGGACCGTTATCGGGAAATCCAATGTCTTTTGGAGATAATGGTACCAATTATGCTATAACATTAGGTTCTACTACTGGAAGATTAGGTGGAACAACACTAACAGCTAATACGCCAGCGATTAGATATTCATGGGGAGCTTCTTATGGATTTAACTCTACATTATTAAAAGTATACTTTGATTATGGATCACAAAATGCAGGAGGAACAGCTACATTAGGTTCAGACTTAACTATTGACTCTATAAATACTTTGACACCAGCACAAAAAACAACAGAAACTGGAGCAGGAAGAACTTGGAATACACAAAGTTTTTTAGTTGGTGGCTCTAGAATAGCCACAGTGGATAATGCCACAAATGGAACTCTTGTAAATAATGGAACAGTTAATTTAATTGGACCATTAGTAGTTGGCTTTGAAGTACAAAGTGATCTAGGTGGAACTGGAAAAAGAGAAATGATAAATAGAAAAACAATAACAGATGCAGGAGAAGTAGGTAATGCTGCACTAAATGCAGTGCTACCTGTGAATGGAACTGCTACTTTAAACCTTCCAGCTTATGCAGGAGGAGGACAAATAGTAGTAACTAGAAATGCTGCTGGGTATACAGGATATAAAGTTGGAATAATCTTAACTTTTGAAGATAATGACAGTAATATAAATAACAGTTATTTATTAACTAATGAGGCTACTGGTCTGATAGATTTTAAAGGACAGAAGTCAATAGGTATACAAGTATACGCTCCTGGTTCTTCAAATGTGCCAGCTAGAGTATTAAACCAAGGTACTATAAGTATGGGTGGAATAGAAAGTTATGGTTTAAAACTTTCGTCTAGAATAAGTCAAACAAATATGGTATTTAATAATACAGGAACAATAAATATAACTGGAGGAGATGGAGTAGGAACTTCTAGATCTTCTGGAATAGCAGTTATAGAAGATACAGCTCTTACCGCAGCTAATTCTATAAGAGCATATACAGGATTAGTGTTAAATAATGGAATAATAAATGTTTCTGGAGGAATAGGGAATTCAGGAATGATCTTGAAGGTAAGCCCTAGTGATAATATTACAAATATAGGAACAATAAATGTAAGCGGACCTTCTAATCTAGGAATGAGAGTAGATTATGGAACTGTTGCTGCTGGTGGAAATGGAACTCCTACAGCAATAAATACAGGAACAATAAATGTTAATGGAACCTCAGATTTAGGAATTATAGCTAATGGATTTAGTACTACAGCTCTTAGAGCCACTGGAACTAATAGTGGAATTATACAAGTAGCAGGGACTGGTTCAGCAGGATTATTTTCTATAAATGGTGGAAATATAATAAATACAGCTACAGCAACTAAACAAATATCTGTTACAGGGACAAATTCAATAGGGATGGTTGTCGTTGATAGTACATCAACAGGAACAAATTCAGGAATAATAAATATCACAGGTAATAGTTCAGCAGGTGTTTATAATGTGGGAACATTTACTATGACAGGAGGAAGTATTACAGCTAGTACTCCAAGTAGTGTGGGAGTTTATGCTAAAACAGCCTCTAATACAAATGTAAATGGAGGAACAGTTACAGTAAGCGGGGGCTCAACAGCTCTTTATTCTGAAACTGGAGCTACAATAAGACTTCTTAATCCAACAGTAATAAATGTAAACGATAAAAGTTTAATGTTTTATAGAAGTGGAACAGGAGCTTTATCTGGAACTGCAACTGGTAATATAAATAATGGAGGAACAGCATTTTACATAACAGGTGGAAATACTCCAAATATCTCGAGTTTAGTAACAACTGGGAATTTAGCTTTGAACATGGCAACAGGTTCAACTCTAGTGGGTTGGGATCAACCAACAGGAACTCTTAGTTTAAATGCTTTAGCAGGGGTGTTAGGTACTCCAGCAGTAACAAATACAACAATAAATGATTTAAGTGGAGGAACTTATAGATACTTTGTTATAAATAAAGCAAATGTTTTGGTAGATAGAAATACGACATTATCAGGAACAGGGAGTCAATATTTCCCAAGAGTAAACTTCGTATCTTCATCAATTCAAGTAGGAAGTGGATTCACAGTGACTGGTACAGGAAGTAATCAAATAGGTATAGCACAAAGAAACTACACTGGAAGTGCAGGAGTAGGAGCAATAGTGTTAAATAATAGTGGTACTATTAATTTAAGCGGAGCTAGCTCTACAGGGATTGCAGGAGATTTTGCAACAATAACAAATGCAGGAACTATAACTACATCAGGTGATAAATCAACAGGGATATTTGGGGCGAATAGTTCAATTATATCTAATACAGGGACAATAAATGTAGGAACTACAGGAACTGGAAATTCAGGAGTAGGGATATATGGAACGAATAAGTTTGATGCATTAACAGTAGCTTATGGAACAGGGACTGTAAACATAACAAATACAGGGAATATTTTATATAACGGATCAGCAGCTTCATCAGGAGTAGGAATATACGTAGACAATAATAATCTGTTAACTGATGCAACTATAACATTAAATGCACCGTCAAATATAGATATGTCTTCTTCAGATACAGGAGTAGGAATTTTTACAGATAAAGCAATTGTAAATATAAATGGTGGAACAATAAATGCTGGTTCTTCAACAGGAATTTATGCAATAGGTGGAAGCCAGATAAATGCAAGTTCAGGTAGTATTAAAATAGGTGCTGGAGGAGTAGGAGTTTACTTAGCTGGAAACAGTCAATATAATGAAACAGGGGCTCAAACAGGTAAATTTGTTATTACAGGTGATGGAGCTTCATTATTAAGTTTAGAACCTGGATCGACATTTACCCTAAGTGCATCTAATATTGATAATCAAACTGGTATGATAGTTACTCCATATAAATTTATTTTAGGAAGTGTAGGTAAAGTTGCTTACACTAGCAGTGTAGCAACTAATATTGGAAGCACAGAAAATGCGACTATATTTGGAACAACAGGTGGGGTAATATCATTAACTTCTACAGCAAGTTTAATTTCAACTGGAAATAATACAGTAGGTGTGGGTGTAAATGGACCTAAAGATTCTACAGTATCATATATAGCTGGTCCATATGAAGTGACAAATGCAGGAAATATAAGTTTAACTGGAGATAAATCCACAGGAATATATGTAAAAGGTGGAGCAAAAGCTTTAAATAGTGCTGGAGTAAATATGATAAGCATGGGGACAAATTCAGCAGGAATGTATGCAGAAGGCTTGGATTCAATAGTTCAAAATGATGGGAATATAGAAATTTCAACAAATTCAGTGGGTCTTTATTCTTCAGCTGTAAAAAGTGTATTGACAGAAGCAGGAGTTATAAATAATGGATCAATAACAGCTAAAGAAATAACACCAGGAGTTTTTGCTACTGATGTAACAGGAATATATGTAACATTAGGTAGTGAAGGATACCAAAAAGGTGGAACACTAGAATTTACAGGTAATGGATCAACAGGAATCTTTAATCAAGGAAATTTTAAAATGTCAGGTGGTACTGTAACGTTAGGTTCTCTTGGAGGAGTGGCCGTTTATTCAAAAGGAGCAAGTTCAAATACAGAAATATCAAATGGAACAATAAATGTAAGCGATGGTTCAGTTGCCTTATATGCAGATGGTTCTACAATAACAGTATCAGGTGGAACATTTGATATAGGAACAGAAGGACTGCTTATGTATAATTATCCTTCAGGAGGAGTTGGAACAGCAGGGCAGTTAAAGATAATGAATGCAACTACTGCTACAATTCATAATGGAGGAATGGCATTTTATGTAGAAGGACAGGATTTAACAGGGATATCAGGAGTGTTAAATAGTTTAGTATCAAGTAGCAGTACAGGAACAATGTTTTTAGATATGGAAAATGGTTCTAGTTTATTAAGATGGAATGATCCTATAAACACATTAACTTTATCTGGAATCCCATCAGTAGGAATAGTAAATGGAATTGACTATACTACAAATACTGCATCAGGAACAGACTATAAAGAATACTCTATAAATCTTGGAGATTTAGTAATAGATGAAAATGTGGCTTTAACATTTTTAGGTAATGCTTATAATGGTGTAGAGATGTCTAGATCAAAAGTAACTTTAGCAAATGGGTATACAATTACAGATTCACTTGATGGTCAAGTTGCTATGGCACAGACTAACTATAAAAGAGTTACACCAGCAGGAACAGATATAAATGATATAGTGGTTGCAAATAATGGGACTATTAATCTAACTAAGAATCAAGCAACAGGGATGGCGGCTGATTATGGATTGATAAATAATAATGCTGCTGGAATAATAAATCTAAGTGGAGAAAATTCAGTAGGAGTACTTTCTGCAAATGGTTCAATAACAACAAATAATGGAACTATTAATGTATTAGGAAAAGAATCAGTAGGAATTTATGCTAGAAATTATTTTGATGGAACGACAGCTACAAGCTCAGCAATTTTAGGTTATGGTGATGATTCTATAAATATAAATCATAATGGGAAAATAGAATTATTACCAGCAGGAATATTAAATGCAGAAACATATGGAATATACTTAGATAATAATGGAGTTGTAGCTAATAATAAGTCTACTTTAAACTTAGGTTCAGCATCAGAAATTATAATAGGTGATAATAACGCAGCTTCAACAAATAGAAGTATAGGTATTTCGTTAATAAATTCAACACTTAACAGTGCTGGTAAAATAGAAGTAGGAGAAAATGGATTAGGTATATATGCTAAAAATAGTACTCTTACAGGAATTGGCGGAGTAAGAAAATTAGGAGAAAATTCAGTAGGCTATTATTTCGATGAAGTAGTGGATTCAGCTCTTCAAATGGGAAGCGTGGAAATTAATGGTGACGGATCAGCAATATATAAAATAAGTGATTATACAACATCTGGAATAAATACATTTGATACTGGAAATATAGAAGTAACAAGTATAGATGGAGGAACATTTGTAGTAGGGATGATAGGAGAAAATAGAAGTGTTGTACTAAATAATGAGATTGTAATAAGAAAGGCACTAAATAACACACTAAAAGGAACAGTTATAAGTACAGACAGTGCTTCTTTACTATTTGATACAGGCTTTAAGATAACTTCTGAGGAGAATAGTACAATAGGTATAGGTACTAAAGGACAATATGCAGGAAGTACTTGGGCAGATCCATCAAATCCAAATTATGATATTGTATTTAATGGAGAAATGAACTTAAAGGATGATTCAGTAGGAATATATGCAGGAGAGGGAACAAGAATACTGAATAATACAGCAGGAGTAATTACAATAGGAGCTAATTCAATAGGGATATACTCTACAGATACTGTTACAGCAAGTACAGCTTTAAATAAAGGTCAAATACTAATTACCGGAGCTGAGTCAACAGGGCTAAGAGTAGACGGTCTATCAACTATTACTAATACAGGGACTATAGAATTACAACAAGATGTTTTAGGAAACTATCCTACTGATACACAAGGAATCATAGTAACAAATGGAGCTACAGGAAATAATAGTGGAATAATTAATTTAGTTGGAGATAGATCAGTAGGAATATATAATAACAATGGAATAGTAAATATATCAGGAGGAAGTGTAACGGTAAATGCCAATCAAAGTGTAGGGGTTTACAGTAAGGGAAATTTATCAAATACGTCTATAACAGGTGGAGTGGTAGAGGCAACTGGTTCAGCAAGTGGATCAGCAGTAGCACTGTATGCTGAAGATTCAGTTATTAATTTAGATAATGGAGCAACAATAAAAGCAAATGATAATGGAATATTATTCTATACATCATTTACAGGATTAGCTCCAACAGGATCTTTTAACTTAGTGTCGGGTACAGTACAAGCTGAGATAGGAGCTGGAGGAACAGGATTTTATCAAAAAGGAGACAGTTCTGATGCAGGAATACAAACTTTCTTAAATAGTATATTTACAGGAGCAGGAACTTTAAATGTAAATCTAACAGATCAAAGTGCAAGGTTATTTGTAATAGAATCAACAGGAGGAACCACTAATTTAAGTAGTTTAGTACCAGGATCACTAACAATGTTAACAGGGACAAAAGTTAATGTAGATCCACTTTCTGTGACATCATTTAGCACTTTCTTAATAAATAAAGGTGAGTTGATTATAGATCAAAATGTAGACTTGGATAATCCAAATGATGCTTATAATAATTCAGAATTTACTTCATCTAAAGTTACTTTATCACCCGGAATTATAATAACAGGATTTTCAGATAATGAAAAAGCAATAGCACAAAAGAACTTTATTGGTGGTGTTAGATCAGATATAGTTATTGATAATGCAGGAGGAATAATAAATTTATCAGGAGATAATTCTGTTGCTATAGTAGCAGATTATGGAGAGATTAGTAACTCAGGAACAATAACACTATCAGGAGATAATTCTATAGCCTTATTAGGAGCGAATGGTTCGAGAATTGAGAATACAGGTACTATAGATATAAATTCTTCTGGAGTTGGGATATACGGAGTAAACCTTTTAGGAGCATTAGCACCAGCTTATGGAGATAAGAAAATAGAGATAGTAAATAATGGAACAATATCATCTGTTTCAGCATCTGGAAAATCATTTGGACTATTAGCTGTGAATACAGATGTAGCAGTACCTATCACAGATTCTACGATTACATTAGGAAGTACTTCATTGATAGATATGTCAGCTTCTACAGAGGGAGTTGGAGTTTTCGCTAATAGATCAACATTAACAGTAGATGGTGGAATAAAAGTTGGTGAAGATGGTATAGGAATATATGGTGAAAATACTGAAGTTGGAATAAATTCACTAGTTTTAGACCTTGTAGGAAATAATGCAGTGGGATTATATCTAGCAGGAAATGAAAACTTAACAGCAACTGGAAATATAGATGTAAATGTTACTGGAACAAATGGTGCAATCTTCTATTTTGATTCTACAGGTAGTATAACAGGACTAGGAGAAAGCTTAAGAATACAAAGTACAGCACCAGGAGCTTCATTTATTTTAGGCTTATTAGGAACAGCGCAGTTTAACTTTACTAATTCATTTAATAATGTGGTAGAGTTGGGAACTGAAAATGTTACAGCAATTACAGGAGAAAATTCAGTAATAAGATTTGGCACTAACGTAACTGTAAATGGAACAGGAGAAGGACAGACAGGAATAGCGGTTGATGGACTAGCTGCTTCTACAGTACCATTTATAGCAGGATATACAGACTATGAAGTAGTAAATGAAGGGAATATAAACTTACAAAGAAGTTCAACAGGAATATATGCTAAAAATGGAGCAAGAGCATATAACTCAGGAATAATAAATGTAGGAGATAATGCTACTGGAATTAGTGTAAAAGATAGCGGTTCAAAAATTACAAACTATGGAGATATCACAGTAGGTAAAGGTTCTGACGCACTTTATATAAAAAATGGAGATACAGTTGCTAACTTTGGAAATTTAAGTGCTGTAAAAATAGATGTAATAGGAATTCATTCAGATAACTTAACAGGAAGTATAGATAATGCCGGGACAATAACACTTACAGGAGACAGATCAGTAGGGATATATACAGGTGGAGCAGGATCACAAGTAGTAAATAATACAGGTACTATAACAGTAGGAGATTCTACAAGTATTCTAGATTCAAGCGCAGGTATATACTATGATAATGGTACAGCAGGAGTAATAAATTCTAACAATATAACAGCAGGAAATCGATCAGTAGGAATTTATAATGCTGGAAGTATAGTAAATCAAAATGGACTTTTGAAAATTGGAGATCAGGCAATAGGAGTATATTTTGATGGAGGAACAGCAACATTTAGTTCAGGCAGTCAGTTAGAGATGGGAGCACAGTCAGTAGGTGTTTATGGACTTTCTACAGGTGTAGTAAATGTAAACTCTAATAATGACATATTGATGGGACAAGGATCATTTGGATTTGTTCTAACAAAAGGGGGAACATTTAATAATACCTCTACAACTGGAGAAGTAAAGATGAATGGTGATTCTACATATGTAATTACTTTAGAAGCTGCAAATGTCTCAAATACATCTAATGTATTAATGAATGGAAATAATAATAATGGATTCGTTATTATCGGAGGAAATCTAGTAAATGATGGTGATATAATAGGAACAGCCGGATTAGGAAACACAGGAATATATGTAGAGAATGGAACAGTTCTAAATAATGGAAATATGAATTTAGGAGATTCAATAGTTGTTTATAACGCAGATGGGACTATAGATACAGCAAATAGCAACTACTCTGTGGGAATATATGGAGTTGAGTCAACTATTACAAATGGAGCTTCTTCTACAATAAAAGTAGGGATAAATGGTGTTGGAATGTATGGTGATAGTACAGTAACAAATATATCGTCTATATCTTCTCAGCCTGTAATGACAAATAATGGGAATATAACATCAAGCTCGCAGGGAGCAATTGGAATGTATTCACTTAATATGAATACAGTAAATAATGGACTTATAGAACTTACAGGTGATAATTCTACAGGAATAGCAGTACAAAATTCTAAAGTAACAAATAACGGAACTATAATAATGAGAGGTGATAATTCATCAGGAATTCATGTGTTATCAGACTCAATTATTGAAAATAATGGAAGTATACAATTATATGGAGCAAGCAGTGTAGGATTATTAACAACATCAGGAACAGTAATACTTAATAGTGGAAATATATATATTGATCCATCAGTAGCCTCTACATCAAAGGCCACAGACATAGATAGTCTATCAAGTAATTTTGTAAAACCAATACTAAGAACATCTGGTCTGGTAGTTGTAAATGATAATTTCAGATTAGAAGGATTAAACTTAGTTATAGCACCAGATCCAACTAGATTACAGATGGGGAAAGCTATAGGGCCTGACAATGAAGAACATGACTTTATTATATATTCTTCAGAACAACCATATTTTCAATCAAACAGCTTAGCTGTAATAGATCCTATAACAATAGCACCCACATATACACAAGGGACGACAGCTAATACATATAAAATAGAAAATGTATTGTTAATAAATAATGGTCAAATAACAACACCAACAGGAAGTCTACTTATGAAAAGTGGTTCATTGACTTGGAATGTTACACCAGTGAAAAATCTAAAAGGCGGATATGATATTTATGCTCAAAGAAAAGACTATAACTTATATACAGGTGGAACTTGGTATGAAGGATTTGGAAAAGTATTAGAAGATAATTATCTAACTTCTAGTGGTAAAGATGAAAAAGGGAAAATTTATGACAAAATAGATCAAATAACTAATGAAGAATCTTTCAGAAAGAATGTTTCAAGCTTAGCAGGAGATGTTTATGCGAATATAAATCAAAGAGAAGAAACTATAGCTGATATATTTGGAAGTTCATTAGACTTATTACAAAATTCAAAAAATAATACAAAAGAAAATGTAAAAATAAATATAATAACAGGAAAAGGAAGTGTAAAAGAAAACACAACTGGAGTATTAGATTATGATTATGAAACTGTGGGAGTATTGGCACTTAGAGAAATAGAAAGAACATATAAGCATACAATAGGGTACTCATTAGGTTACGCTCATACAAGCTTTGAATTTAATGATGATAATGATAGTGAAGAATGGGTAGACACAGTTCAAATTGGTTTTCATAATAAATACCAAACAAATGACTGGATATTAAGAAATGATCTTTTAGGTAGAGTAAGTAATCATGATGTAGATAGAAATATAGACTGGGATGTATCAGGAAGATCAGAAATGAATGGTACTTTCCAAACATACAGTATAACTTCGAATAACTTATTTGGAAAAGAAATAACTATAAATAAAAATAGTAATTTTACACCATATATAGGATTAGAAATAATGTATGTAATGACACCTGCATTTGAAGAAGATGGATTGGAAAGAGTTAAAGTCGATGGAAACGATGCTTGGAGTGTAAAACCTAAAGCTGGTATAAAATTAGATGGTTCAATACCATTAGGAGCTAAAACTGAATGGAAATTAAAAGGTGTTTTAGATTTAGCATATGAATATGAAGTAGCAGATTTAAATGAAAGAGAGAAAGCAAGATTAGTAGCAGTGGAAGACGGTTATCATGACTTAGCAAAACCACAAGCAGAAGATGGTACAATAAAAACTAGAGCTGAATTAGGTGTAGAAATAGAAGATAGATATGGAGTGTTCTTAACAGGAGAGTACTCAGCAGGAAGCCATAACCAAGAAGACTTTAGAGCAGGAGTATCGCTTAAAGCAGTGTTTTAAGGAGTAATAGTAATGGAAATAGGAAGTAAATGAAACTCTGAGGTTGAAATAAAAGTAAAAGTCAATAAAATCACTAAGATTATTGTTTTTATTTCAACCTCAGAGTGAATAAAATTAATTCATAGAGAAAAAAAGGATGGTGAAGACATGAAAAAAATATTTTTAGTAACAATAATATTAAGTAGTTTTATCTTTGCCCAAGAAAAAGTTAATAAAGAAGTAAAAGAAGAGAACTTAAGTGTAAGTACAGAAAAAGAAGATAAGATTCAGAGCTATATTAGCCAGAAAGATAGTGCATGGCATAAAACTGAATATAATAAAGTATTGAAGTATTTGATGAAAAATAAAAAATAGTAAGATTAGGAGGCAGATATGAAGATACAGATGATATTTTTAATGCTAGTCAGTATTGTAGCATTTGCAGAATTAACAGCAGATAATACAGTAAAATCAGATGTTATAACTGAAAATAATATTACAAATAATTTAGATCAAAGTGATGTAGTTTTATCAAATAATAAAGATCTTAGAAATTCACAAAAGGCTATTTATGAAACATTACCAGAAAAAAGAAGTTATTGGGATACTACATTAAATAAGATAAAAACAGAAGAAAAAGAACTTATACCTGATGAAATGGCAAGAATGGGCGTAAAAAAATAAAGAATATAGAAGAAGAGCTGTAAAAGGAGGCAGAAATGAAAAAAATAATAATATTTTTGGTGTTTTTTGGTCTAACAGCAAGTTTTTCTGCAAACACATATGAATATAAGAGAGAATTACGTGAAGGTGCAAGAGGAAAATGGGAGAATTTAAGGCTTCACCTAACTAGTGGAGATAGATTAGAAAAAGAACTAAATAAGGTAAATGACAGGATAGATAAAAATGTATCTGAAATACAAAAGTTAGAGGACTTATTATATCAAATGGAAAAATATAAGGTTGATAATGGGATTAAATAAAATATATTGAAATTAATTATGAAACAAACTGTAGACTTAAAGACTTATCATATGAGAGTTTGATACAGTTTGTTTTTTTGTGTTTTAATTATAATAAATATAAAAAAAAGTTCATTATGAGTTTTATAAAAATATGTATAGAAATGAAGTGGGAAATAAAATTATTTTTATAAATATTTGATTAATAAAAAAGTGGTTTGAAATTAGTATATTAAATATAATTAAGCAAAAATGGTGTAGTAGTATACTAAAATTAGGGTGGAATAGAAAAGATAAAATTTATAAAATAATTAAAAAAATATTTTTTATTTATGATAGAAATATTTTTTTATTGAATTTAATTATTCTAAATGATATATTATTATTGATCTATCAATAGTAATTGTTTGTTTTTAGTTTTAATATATTTAGTTGGGGTAATAAAATTTATAGTAGTTAAAAATAAATATTTAATTAAACTGAATAGATGTTGAAATTTTAAAAATATCAAAATAAAACAGGAGGAAAAATATGAAACATAAAAACATTTTATTGAAATTATCATTATTATCATTATTAATGACGGTTTCAGCCTTTGCAGAAGAACCAAAGGAAGCTACCAAAGCCACAGCAGATATAAATAATCAGGTCTTAAAAGACCTACCATTTAGTGATACACAAGATTTTGATGATGCTAAAAAAGGCTTTGTAGACACACTTCCAACATTAATTATAAAGAATAGTAAAGGTCAAGATATTTGGGATATGGAAAGCTATAAATATCAAAATGATAAGCCAGCCCCAGCTACTGTAAATCCAAGTTTATGGAGAATAGCTCAAGTTAATAATATAAATGGGTTATTTAAAGTTACAGACAGGGTATATCAAGTAAGAGGTTTTGATTTATCAAATATGACAATAATAGAAGGAAATACAGGGATAATAATAATAGATCCATTAATGACAAAAGAAACTGCAACATCAGCTTTAGAACTATATTATAAAAATAGACCTAAAAAACCAGTAGTAGCTGTAATATACAGCCATAGCCATGCAGATCATTATGGTGGTGTAAAGGGTGTAATTAATCAAGATGATGTGAAGTCTGGTAAAGTTAAGGTATATGCTCCAGAAGGATTTTTAGCTGAAGCAATAAGTGAAAATGTTTATGCAGGAAACGCTATGAGTAGACGTGCGTCTTATATGTATGGTTCACAACTAAAAAAAGATGCTAAAGGTCAAATAGACACAGGATTAGGTAAAACAACATCATTAGGAACCTTTACGCTAATTCAGCCTACTGATATAATAACGAAAACAAATGATACAAGAACTATTGATGGAGTTCAAATAGATTTTTCACTAGTTCCAGGAACAGAAGCACCATCAGAAATGCTAATGTATTTTCCACAATTTAAATTATTAAATAGTGCAGAGGATGCAACACATACACTTCATAACTTATATACACTAAGAGGAGCACAAGTAAGAGATG
>JAGOZX010000030.1 GCA_018058425.1 Sebaldella sp. | reverse complement strand
CTACACAGCTGTCTTCTCCCCCTGTATATCTAGATATTATTTCTCCTGCTTTCTCCATCAGATCTTCTATCACCACAAAGTTCTGACTTCCCTCCTTAAAGCTTTCTGCACACTCTTCTGATAATACCGATACTCCTAATATGGTCATTCGGCCACTTGCATTTATTACTTTTTGTAGTCCTAATTTTTCATATATGTTCACACTTGCCTCCTTAATGTATAAAAACTAATTCCCGCCTTTTGATTTGTATACTATTCCATTAACAATAGCATATTTACCATTTACATATGGCTTTTGCTTTACAGTTTTATTTACAGAATCTATTAATTCTATTTGCTCATCTATTAATTCAAATACTGTAAAATCAGCTTTGAATCCTATTTTTATCTCTCCTATATTCCCCAAAGAAAGTTTTTCCGCAGGTTCTTTAGTTAACTTAGAAATGCACTCTTCTAAATTTAAACCTAAATAAAGCATCTTATTTAAAGTGTTTATTTGACTTTTTACTGGTTCTTCAATATTCTTATCATATATATCAGTACTTAAAAAGTCTGGGCTAAACCCATCTTTAATTGCCTTTTTTCCAATATCGAAAGAAAAACTTGAATTTCCATGCCCTATATCAAATAAAACACCTCTTTTTTTAGCTTCCAGTGCTTCTTCGAGCATTCCTATATCTTTAACTAAATTATTTTCCTTATTATGATAACAATGAGTTACAATATCTCCTTTTTCTAGAAGATTTAAAACTTCCTCTACTTTTGGTGGAGCATTACCTATATGAACCATTATTGGGATTCCCAATTCCTTAGCTATTTCTTTTGCTTTTTTTATTGGTGCTATGCCATTTTCACCCACAACTGATGCAGATGCTCTGGCTTTTATTCCCACAATAGTTCCTTTGTACTTTTCCACTATTTTTTTTATTTTTTCAAAATCAATATTTGACATATCATTAAGCTCATTGAGTGTTTTCAGCCCTAGAGATGCTATATTCAAAAATGCAAAGACTTTTGTTTTAGAATTTTTTATTATTCTATTATAAAAATCTTCAAATGTGTCCGCTCCTGAGGTTCCAGCATCAATTACAGATGTTACCCCTAATTCCACTCCTACCTTATCTGGATCTATTCCTATAGCCGTTTCTCCATGATATACATGTGTATGTATATCTATAAACCCAGCAGTAATAATATTTCCTTTTATATCTAAAACTTCTTCATTCTCATCTTTTTTCAGATTTTCTCCAATTTCTTTAATTATTCCATTTTCTACTCTTATATCTTTTTGGATAAAATCATACCCATTATTTATATCTATTAACTTACCATTCTTTATTAGCATTTCAACTACCTCCGCCAATTTCCATTTATATTTGTCATTCTGAGGAACATAGTGACGTGAGAATCTCTAACGAACACCAACTCAAAACCCACCAGACTTCATAATACCCTTCTAAAAGTTATAATGAACTCTAACTCTCTGTCATTCTGAGGAACGCAGTGACGTGAGAATCTCTAAAGTATTCCTACTCAAAACAACCAACCCTCATAACATCACTCTTAAAAGTTACAACAAACCCTACCTTTTCAACTCACTAAAATTCCCGCTTAACAATTCCTCTACCTCACTTAATGTAGATATCGGCGTATCCCCATAAGTTGTATGCCCTAAAACAGAACTTGCAACTGCAAAATTAACCATGTTTTTCAAACTAGAATTCTTTAGATACTTATAAAGTATTCCTGAAGTATAGGCGTCCCCTCCACCAATTCTATCATAAATTTCTAATTCACTGTAGTCTGAAAAAAATATTTCGTTATTCCTATATGCAAATCCTTTTATTGTTTGATTATTTAAAGTTTTATTTTTTCTAATAGTTCCAGCTACAAGTTTTAAATTATACTTACTTGCAAATTCTGGAATTAAGTCCTTTAAAATTTCTTCAATACTTACATTTTCCTTTTCACTTTTTATGCCAAAAATATTACTAATATCTTTTTCACTTGCAAAAACAATATCCGAATATTCTATTATTTTTTTATAATTTGGAATAGCCTCTTCATATCTCTTTTTCCAAAGTTTTTCTCTATAATTACAGTCAAAAACTACTAAAACTCCTATTTCTTTTGCTTTTTTAGCTAAAGCTATCATTATTTCCCTTACAGCTTCATTCATAGCTAAGCTAATCCCACATAAATGAAGCATTTTTACATCTTTTAATATTTCATCAAAATCATAATCTTTAAGTTTAGACTTACAAAAAGAACTTCCTCTTCTATCTGTATAAGTGACTACCGAAGCTCTTTTTCCAAAACCCTCTTCCAAAAAGTATATTCCTATAAATTCCCCACCTTTAGAAATTTTATTTGTTTTTATCCCTAAACTTTCAATATGTGAAATTGCTGCTTCTCCCAAAGGATTCTCAGGTAACTTAGTCAGAAGTTCTGTTTCTATCCCAAATTTTTTAAGCTGTCCCATTACATTTAAACCTGTTCCTGAAAACATATACTCTAATGTATTTGATTGAAATAACTTTTTTTTATTTGGAACACTACACCTCATCATTACTTCTCCAAAAGCTAAAACTCTCACTCTCATCATCTGCCTTTTTATTTTACTTTTATTTTTGTTTAAATTTAAAATTTATCCATGAACCTATAAAACCTAATAGAAATATTTCTTCACTTACTACTTTAGCAACCCTATTTTTTCTTTCATCTAAAGGCATTTCTTTTATGACTATCTGTGTTTCCCCTTTATATTTACCAAAATTATTATTCCCAATTACTACATCTCCCACATTTTGAGTATCATAATCTCTTTTAGAAATATCTGAATTAACATGTTTTTTTCTAACCTCAGTTGATCTTATCATATACTCGCTTATATCGCCCCTTCTAATATGCTTTTCATTTAAAAGTATATGTTTTTCTATCTCTGATACACCATCAAAAAACTCTATCTCTAGTTCCAGCTGATAAGTATCTAATTCACCTAATGCCTTTAATTCATTATCACTAGCATAAGCATTTCCTATTACAACATCATCTATCAGCCCTGTTGCCCACAAGTGTTTAGCTTGAACAGTTATTCCCAAATCTCTGTGCATCTCCAAAGTACAAAGACCATCATTAATACTCCAAGGTCCAAATGTTGCACTTTTTGAATTAATAAATGCTGAAGTTCGTAGTCCCTGTTTTTTAAATCTCTCACTACATTTTATAAAATAATTATATTCAAGTCCTGTGTATCTTTGTGGATAAAAGTTATGACTTCCTATTAAATTATCTTTATTTGGTGTATAACTTAAAATATTATTTAAATAATCTATATCATTACTCATATTTAGCTCTATCTTTAAGTCATTTTTATCATATGTCAGCTGTGTTTCTTTTAAGCCATCAAATCCTAAATCAAGTCTTATTCCAGCAGCGCCTAGTTCTTTGAAAAAACTCAAATCATCATAACTTATACCTAACTTATCAAATACTGCTGGAGAAATATCAAGTATAACCTCCATATTTTTACCTGATGCATAGTTTATTATTTCTATAAATTCACGCTTTATATCTTCTATTGGCTTATCTACTGATAATAGGCAGGTAAATATTTTTGTAAAACCGTATTTAGCAGCTTTTTCTATATACTCTTTATCTTTCTCAATAGTTGACTTTTCAGGGTATATTGAAATCCCAAGTTTTCTTTTCATATTTTCCTCCTATAAATTATAAAGATATATTTTTTAAACAAAGTTGTGCCTTTATAATTTTCAAAATTTTATTTGAAAATATTATTAAGACACAACCCTTTATTTTTTATATTATATTTTCCTCATTAGTCATTTGCGCTTCCTTTTCTTGATCTAATAATTGTTTTTCATATATTCTGAAAAATGGATAATATATTACTAAACCTATAAAAAAGTTAATAAATACTAATATACATGCCATTATACTCCAGTTAGTACTAATCAATGCTCCTATTGGTGCTGGAACTGTAAATGGCAGTTTAGCCATCATCATAGGTACCATTCCAGCTCTAGTTAAAATATATGATATTATTGTACATATTACTGGCACTATTATAAAAGGTATTGCTAAAATAGGGTTCATTACTATAGGTGCTCCAAAGATAACTGGTTCATTTATATTAAAAATTCCTGGTAATAATGATAACTTCCCTAAATCCTTTAAGAATCTTGACTTTGATATCATAAATAGAAATACCAGTGGTAGTGTCATTCCTGATCCACCTATCCATAAAAACCATTGTAAAAATTGTTCTGTAAATATATTTGGCAGAGCATGTGCATTTCCACTTGCTGTGAAGGCATCCATATTTTCTGCTATTGTAGTATCCCATATTGGTCTAACAATTGGTCCTAAAATAGCAGGCCCGTGAATTCCCATGACCCAAAAAAATAGTATTAAAAATACTGTGAGCAATCCACCTAGTAACGAATTACCTGCTAAGATTCCTTTTAAAGGAGATAATAATGTGGCTAATGCTTCACTTATATCAAACCCTAATATATGTCTAATTATCCAAAAAAGTAATATAACTGCAATTGCTGGAAATAATGCGGCAAACGAGTTCGCTACTGCTGGTGGAACTCCATCAGGCATTTTTATAACAATATTTTTATCTCTAAAAAACTTATATATTTCTACAGATATTATTGCTGCTAATATAGCGCCAAATAAACTAGATGCGCTTAATTTAGCTATAGGCATCCATCTTCCTCCTGCTATTACTCCCTCTACACCTTTCCCTACATTTATAGGAACTACAGATGATATTAAAAATCCTGAAACTGCTAAAAAACCTGATGTTAATTCATCTAAATTGTAGCTTTTAGCTAACTGAAAAGCTATTCCAAACGCCACATATATAGACATTATACCTACTGTATATCTAAAAGGTATATCTAATGAAGCCTTTATTGGTGCGATTAATTCTTCATATCCTGGAATAGGAACATTTAAAAATATTACAAAAAATGATCCTACTATTGTTAATGGAAGCATGGAAATAATCCCATTTCTTACTGCTCTCAAATGCCTTTGTGATCCTATTTTATTTACAACTGGTGCTACTTTTTCCTCTAATAGAGTCATAAATTTACTCATAATATTAATACCTCCCAATAAATTTTCATACTTAAACACTAAAATAATTTATATCTTCTTAGTTAAGTTTTACCCTTTTTATTCCCTTTGGTCAAATCTCTGCTAATACATTCTACGTTTTCGTTTAAAAAACTTTTTTTATCTTATTCTGTTGAATCTCCCTTGTAATAATGGTATAATATTTAAAATTGGAAAATAAAAAACATTCATTTTCGTGTATTTTATCTAAAAAAACTGTTTTCTCAATTAAAAAAGGAGTTGATTTAATGAACTTTTTTTCTTTTAATAATTATAAAATAATCTTTTCTAACTTCCCTACTAATAATGAAAAAATATTAATCAAAAATTTTATACATAAAAAAATTGAAAAATACACTATTCCAGAGCTTTTAAACTTATTAGATGTAAATAAGAGTGAACTTTACAATTTTTTAGACAAATTCCAAACTAAAAGTATAAAAATTGATATAAATGATGAAATTCATTCCTATAATTTATTTTATGGATATGAGTCTACTAGTAATATTATTAGTCTAAATTTTGGTCACATCCTAAAAAAAAATGCACAAATCAATAATTCTATTGACTTAATGACTCTCACTACCCTACAAGAAAAATATACACTTAGGTTTTATCTGAAATTTTGTCAAAATATAAAAGATAGCCAAAAAATTGATATTGATATAGAAAGTTTAAAAGAAGTACTAGATATAGATTCCTATCCTAGATTCTATGACTTTGAAAGATTTATTCTAAAAAATATGTCTAATGATATAGAAGAAAACTCTCCATACCTTGTATTTTATGATAAGATAAAGTCTGGTGAAAATATAAATAATAAAATTGTTAGTCTTCGTTTTATTATTACTAATAAAGATTTTTATGCTAACTCAAAATTTGCAATAGAAATGTTAGAAAAAAATTCTCAGTATAATAACTTTAATACTGCTATCTCTAAAGTAACTGAACTTCTAACTAAGTATTCCAAAGCAACCATTACTAAAGGGATTAAAAACCTAACTAAAGGGCAAACAATAGAAGATAATTTAGATGATATAATAAAAAATCATTTATTAGAGAATGCTGTCCTTATTTCTCATATAAAAAAGAATACAGATAATATAATTATTTTACAAAAAATTCTATTTAATGAAATGGAAAGAATAAAAGAAACAGAAATATTTGAAGATAAGATTATAAACAGTCATTTTAATAAAAAATTTTATATGATAAATATTGAAAAAAAATTATTTTTTGATACTAAAAATTTACGAATTGAAATTCTTGAACTTTCCGATAAAGAGTATGACATTAAAATTTATAGAAAAGAAGCTGTTAGAAAATAAGGACTTAATTTAATAATTTGAATCAAATATAAAAAGAGTAAACTTGAATTTTTTTAAGTTTACTCTTTTTTTGTATTATTTCTTAAACTTCTATTTCATCACCATAATTCATTATTAATCCGTTCATTCCAGCTTTATTTAATTTATCCAACCACTCATTTGGATCCTGCTTTACAATTGGGAATGTATTATAGTGCATTGGTACATTTTGTTTTGCTCCCAGCCATTTAGCTGCAATTATAGAATCATCTATACCCATAGTAAAATTATCTCCTATTGGAAGTATTGATATATCTATTTTATTAAACTCTCCTATTAGCTTCATATCTGAAAATAGTCCTGTATCTCCTGCATGAAAAATAGTTTTTCCCTCTGCAGTTATAAGTATCCCAGTTGCTAAGCCTCCATAAATTATAGTACCATTATCATTTATACTTGAACTATGAATTGCTTGTGTAAACTTCACCTTTATATACTCTAAATCTTTTGATCCGCCTATTCCTGTTGGAATTGTTTTTGCTCCTTTAGACTGTAAGTAACCAGCTAACTCACTCCCTGTTATAATAGTTGCATCATCTCTAATAGCTAACTCCACTGCATTTCCCACATGATCTCCATGTGCATGAGTTAAAAGTATCAAATCTAACTTCCCTATACTATCTAGCACTGTGGGATTAGTAGGATTTTCAGTTAAAAACGGATCTATAATTATTCTTTTACCTTTAGTTTCAATGAGAAAACATGAATGACCATAAAACTTTAATTTCATTATTCTACCTCCTAAATTAATTCATCACTTATACTTCTATTTTATCACTCATTTTAATATTTGTATATAGTAATTTCTTAGGTGTTAATGCTGTAAATAAAGAGATTAATAAATATTTTTATCTTTTAGAATTTCAAGAGTTATATTAGTTGCAACACTCCCTTTTGCATCATCTGAGTCTTGTACATTTGTTGCAAAAATATAAGTACGGCCTTTATTCTCTACATATCCAATAAACCAGCCATTAGTATTCTTTCCATTAATAGACCCACTTCCTGTTTTCCCTGATAAAACTGATCCATTCTTTTCAGATACTTTTAAAACCTCTTTTACCTTATTTATATTTTCTTTTTTAAACTCCATGTCATTCATATAGAATCTCTTTAAGAGCTGTACTTGCTCCACAGGAGATATTCGCAGTGAAGATTCCATCCAATAATCAGATATTCCACCAGATATATTATAATTACCATAATCCATTTGTTTATAAAAAGAACGAAGTTTTTTCTTTCCAATCCGTTTATCAATATCTTGAAAATACCAATTTACAGAATTTTTAACTGCTGATTCCAAGTTCTGATCTTTATTCCAAGATTCATAAGAATAGCTTTTTCCATTCCATTTTAAAATCGAGTTTTCATTTTGTATTATACCTGATTCCAAGGCTATTAATGCATCAAATATTTTATAAGTCGAGTCGGGCGATATTCTTGTGGTACTTTTATCTTTATTATAAATAAAATATTGATCAGCTTGTAAGTCATAAAGTACAAAACTCCCTTTAAATTTTCTAAAATAAGGACTTAAATCCTCATATATCACTTGGTTTCCTCTAAAATTATATTTTTCACTACCATTATCAATAATCGAAATAGAAGGAACTTGGCTTAAAACAAGGCAACTCAAAACAGTAAAAATGAAAACACTCTTTATTTTTAGCCTTTTTGGCTCCTTTGTAAAAACTGCTATCTTTTCAATCCTCTTTTTTATTTGTTGTTTTGAACCACTAATACCTGTAGTTAAACTCATATTAGATGAATGTGATATTTTTTCCACAAAATTAATAATTGTCATTCCATAATCGATATAACAGCTTTCATCTAGTAACTTTAATACAGAATTATCACAGGCAATTTCTCGCTCTAATCTCATTTGTCTAAAGACTGCCCAAATTAAAGGATTAAACCAATAAATTATTTGAAATACGCACATTATATAATTAATTAAAATATCTCTGCTTTTATAATGATTCAATTCATGAAGAAATATATATTCCATATCATTTTTAGATATCTGTTTATAAATTTTAGCTGGTAATATCACATAAGGTTTAAAAATTCCCATTGCTGTGGGAGTTTTTGTAAAAGCTGACTCGCCTAATATAATATTTCCTGTAATATTTAGCCTATTCTTACACTTTTCAAATAATTCTTCAATTTCTATATTTTTTATAGGACAAGTAGATTTTTTTATAAACTTAAGATTATAGTTGCATCTTATTGTAATAATTACACAAACAAATACACCTATTAACCATATTGTAATCAATAAAAACATCAAATATTTTGGTATAAAATGATTTACAGATACGCTAAAATCCTGCATCCATCCTGAATCTAAAAATAAATCACTTTTAGTATTTTTTGTAAAAAAATCCATACTTATAGACTTATCAATATTTATATTTTTAAATGATAAGTTATATAAATTGCCAAAATTAAAAAACTTATTTGGTATAAAAGGTACAAATAACATAATAAGGAATAATATCCCTATATTTTTCTGCCATTTTGCTGTTATATGCTTATCAAATACTTTCTTTATAATTAAAATTACAGCTATAACAGAAGATATTGTAAAAGAGCTGATTAAAAATCGTGTAAATACTAAATCAATCATATTACTTTCCACCTTTTGTAAGTTTTTCATCTAAAATTCTTTTTAGTTCATCAATATCGTCTTTTGTTAATTTATCTTGTTCTAGAAAATTAACAACCATAGAATTCAAAGTTCCTTCATAAAATCTATTTAAAAATGTATCACTTTCCTGCTCTAAATACTCTTCTTCTCTAACAAGCGGCATATATACAAATTTTCTACTCTCTTTTTTATGATCAAGAACACCCTTTTTCACCAACCTTGAAAGAAGTGTTTGTATTGTTTTTGGACTCCACTCACTTGTTTTTATAAGTGTTTCAACTACTTCATTAGTACTTATAGGTGCTTTTGCCCATATGATTTTCATAACTTGATATTCTGCTTCTGAAATAGTAAATAAATTCTTCATATAAAATCTCCATTTCTTACGTTTGTAATAGTTCATTATATCATATATCTGAAAAATTTCAATCTCTTTAAAATAATTCTTGACAATTAAATCCTACAAGTGTAATATATAAACAATTACATGTGTAGTATTTAAAGTTTTATTATAGATTAAAACCTATAAAACAATGAATTTTATTACATAAATTGTGCTAAAATAATACGCTAGTAAAAAAAGAAAATAAGGAGTAATATATGAAAAAAATTCTATTAATTATAGCATTAAGCTTGTCAGTAGTAATGTGTAAAAGTCAGTCTGATACGAAAAGCTCTGTTGGTAAAGACACTAAAAACGTTACCAATAATACTAGTATTGATAAAGAAGTAAATTTGCAAAAGTATTTTAATGATTCAAATACTCAAGGAAGTATCACTATTTATGACTATAAAAATAAAAAATGGATTTATAGTGATGTAACTGATTCTAAAAGAAGAACCCTACCAGCTTCTACTTTTAAAATACCTAGTTCGTTGATCACTATAGAGGAAAATGCTGTTAAGGATGAATTCGAAGTTTTAAAATGGGATGGAGTAAAAAGAACTTATGAGGCTCACAATGCTGATACTGATTTAAAAGATGCCTATAAAAATTCCACTGTTTGGTTTTATCAAGAGATGGCTCGTAGAATTGGAAAAGAAAAATTTGAAAAATACTTAAAAGAATTTAATTATGGGAATCAAAATTTATCAGGAAAAGAGGACTATTTTTGGTTAGATAATACTCTGACTATCTCTCCAGTGGAACAAATAAATTTTTTAACTGGTTTGTATGAAGAAAAGTATCCTCTTTCAAAAAGAACTTACACTATTGTAAAAGAAATCATGATAAATGAAAAAACTGATGACTATGTTCTGAGAGCAAAAACTGGTTTTTCTGATGTAAATACATTAGATATTGGCTGGTTTGTGGGATATGTAGAAACTAAGGATAATGTTTACTTTTTTGCAACAAGACTTTGGCAGGATGAACCAAATAAAAACAAAGACTTTCTTAATTTAAGAAAAACAATTACTTTTGAAGTTTTAAAAAGTTTAAATATTATAAAATAAATATATAAATTTAATACCTAGCAGGAGGTACTTCTCCTGCTTTTGCATTCTTCCTTCAAAATAGAGCATTCTCCACAGTTTGTCATTCTGAGGAACGCAGTGACGTGGGAATCTGTAACGTAAATCGATCTTCAACTGCAAAACAACTAGAAATTACCTAAATAAAATTACATTCTAAAATTTAGCAACATTACAGATCCCTACGTCATTGCATTCCTCTGGATGACAACTTTAAGGGCTTTGCTTTTACTTCATTTGTTTCTACTTCACAAGTCCCATCACTATTAAAATATAAGAATACCCCGCCACCCTGTCATTCCGAGGAACGCAGTGACGTGGGAATCTGTAACGTGAACCAATCTCCAACCACAAAACAATGAAATTACTCAAACAAAATTACATTCTAAAATTCAGTAACATTTAGGTTTTTCTTTTATTTACATTTTAATTCCCTATTAAATTGTGAACGTTGTATTATAATATAAAATATTTTTTCATTTAATCAATTATAAATTTCCAAAATAAAAAGAACAAATTGTGTAAAAACTTGTCCTTCTTAAAGTAATTTCAGTATTTTGTTATTCTAATTCTATAATTTACTATTTTTCATCTTAATTTTTTCAAAAATATATGCTATAAAAGGTGGTAATAGAGATATAAATATAATAGCAAAAATAACAGTTGAAAAGTTATTTGCTACAAATGGTATATTCCCAAAAAAGTAACCTAAGAATAAGAATAATCCAGCCCATAATATTCCACTAAAAATATTATATTTCAAGAAATATTTATAATCCATTTCACTAATTCCTACCACAAAAGGTGCTAAAGTTCTAATTATCGGAACAAATCTTGCATAAACTATAGTCTTCCCACCATGTTTTCTAAAAAATTCATGGGTTTTATCTAAATGCGCTTTCTTTATAATATTTTTTCTTACTATTATATGCCCAAAGTTTCTTCCAATATGATAATTTACAGTATCCCCTAATATTGCACTAATGATAAGAAGTATTAATAATATAAATATATTTAACCCTCCAATAGCAGCAAGTGCTCCAGCTGCAAATAATAGTGAATCTCCTGGAAGGAATGGAAAAATAACTACCCCAGTCTCACAAAATATTATTATAAATAAAAGTATATATGTTAAAAGTCCGTATTGATCAGTAAAAGTCTTTAGATATTCATCAACATGTAAAATTGCATGAAAAAGACCTGTTATATATTCCATTTTAAATTTCTCCTTTTTTATTATTTTAAAATTTAGATTCCCTATTATAACAAAAATATCAATTATTTCCCACTGAAAAAATTTTCATAAAAAAATCTGTCAACCGGGCAACTGACAGATAACTTATTTATTTTTTATAAATAAGGAAGTATTGTATTTAAAAAAATTCCTCTTTATTAGCTACAATTAGTATATTACTTTTTCCTTAGTCAGCTCTTATTTTAAACTTTTTTTTTGATTTGACATACTTATTTTTTTAAGTTTCTCGAAAATATGTTATAATATATGATAATAATTAAAATATTGGAGAATGAAATGATAAGTCTAAATGATATTGAAAACTTTGCCTCAAACTACGCGGTTTACTTAAGAGGATTAAATTATTACAATCAAAAAAAAGTACTTGATCTTCAAAGCATGGATTCATATGGTTTAAATTGGAATGCTAAAGTACAAGGAACAGATAATATATATAATATATCTGTTGGTTTAAATAAGGATTCTGACATTGTAAATTATAGATGTGAATGTAACTGTATTGCTTTTAGCAAATATAGTGGCGGCTGTAAGCACATTGTAGCAACTTTAATAGAACTTCAAACTCTTTTGGAAAAAAATCCTAAATCTGATGATTCTAATCCAAAAGAAGAAATATATTCTTCTGATATATATAGTGATAATATGAAATCAAGTAGTAAATACAGTGATTTTGATATACCTGATATGTTAGAGAACTTTTTTGAGCCCCAAAAAAATCAAGATTCAAATAGAATAATTCCTAAAAAAAATCAAGCTAGAGAAGTTGAAATTTTGATGGATCATTATCAGATATTAAAAGAAAGAAACTATAATACAGATTATCTGGAATTAGATTATGATATTTACTTATCTGATTATCAACCATATATAGAATATAAAATTGGCTATCAAGGAAGGCACAAGTATGTCTTAAGAGATACACAGTCATTTATTACAGCATTAAGAAATGAAAGCAAAATGGAGTTTGGAAAAAATTTAACATGTGATTTTAGTAAGGATCGATTTCATTCAAATTCAAAAAAAATTCTTGATTTTATTATATATTCTTTTTATAAAGAAAGAAATTTAAAGTATCTTTTAGGAGCTTCTACTTTTGTAAATTTTTTAATAGATGGAAAAAAGTACCTTCTTTTACCAGAAGACATAAGAAAATTTATGGAAATTTTCGAAGATCAAAAGATAAAACTAAATTTGAAATATGGACATAATTTTCAGAAAAGAGAACTTTTTGTAAAAAAAGAGCTTCCTAAACTGGATTTTTATTTACTTGCTCAAGATGACAATTTTATTTTAAAAACAGCAGGTCAGGAAATTTATGATTCTAAAACACTTCTTGACTCAGGAATTTATATACAGGATAATATCGCTTATTTATCAACTGAGGAAGAAAATAAATATCTCAAACCATTGTTTAGATTACACCAACTAAAAATAGAGGATTTTAAGATTCAAAAAAATAATGAAGATATTTTTCTAAATAAAGTTGTTCCTTATCTTATGAAAAAACAAAATGTTTATTTGCCTAAATCTGTATCTTATGAAGAAATCAAAGAAGATTTAGAAACTAAGATTTATATTGAAACTCAGGGAAATAACTTATTAATAAGGGTACATTATACATATGGAGACTCTATATTTTCACTAGATGGGACTATTTTTAGTAAAACTAAAAAAATAGTAAAAGTGGATAGATCACAAGAGGTTATTATAAGGAATTTTTTCAGCAAATACAGGCTTAAATATGTAGATAAAACAGAAAAATTAGAATCACATTATATTATGAATATTGAAAATGAAATTTATAATTTTCTTTTTCAGGATCTGACTGAATTACAAGAAATTTCTTCTGTTTTCTTAGATAAAAAAGTAAAAAGTACAAGAAATAATAAAAAATTAAATATGAATGTACAATTAGAAGAAAGTTTACTCAGTATTGATTTTCAAATGGAAAATATGACTCCACTTGAAATGGAAGAACTTTATCATAATTATCGATTAAAAAAGCAATTTTATAGATTAAAAGATGGTAATTTTATTGACCTAAATAATGAAACATTAAAAAATCAACTTGGTTCAATAGAAAAATTAATACCTGAAAAAGGTAAATTTTCATCTGAAATAAAAATCCCACAATATAAATCTTTTTATGTTGATCTTATGGGCGAAGAATACTTTACTGACACTTATACTAAAAATAATGAACTCGATAAGTACATAAAAAAAATAAAAAATATAAGCATAAAAAAATATGATGATTCTTTATTAGAAAATGTTACACTTCGTGATTATCAGCGTTTTGGAATCCAATGGTTAGAATCATTAACTCAAATTAAACTAGGTGGTATATTAGCCGATGATATGGGTCTGGGTAAAACACTACAAGTTATTGCTTTGCTTACAAAGACAAAATTAACTGAACCTGCTTTAATTGTGGTTCCTAAGACTTTATTATATAACTGGGATGAGGAAATAAAGAAATTCTCTTCTAAGTTAAAGGTATTGCTAGTGGACGGTTCTATTCCACAAAGAGAAAAACTTCTAAAAAATATCCGTGATTATGATGTTATAATTACCTCATACTCTCTTTATAGAAGTGATATGAAAACATATAGTGATTTATCATTTAGTTTTTGTTTTTTAGATGAAGCACAGCATATAAAAAATCCATCAATAAACTTAACAAAGGCTATAAAAACTGTTAATGCCAAATATAGATTTGCACTAACTGGAACACCAATAGAAAATAATCTTACGGAGCTTTGGTCTATCTTTGATTTTATAATGCCCGGATATTTGGGTAATCAGGGTTATTTTACCAGAAATTATTCATCTCCTATTATGAAACTTGATGATAAGTATGCACTAGAATCATTGAATTTTCACATTAAACCATTTATACTAAGACGTTTAAAAAAAGATGTTTTATTGGAATTGCCACCAAAAATAGAAACACATCAATTATGTGATCTTGATGTGGAGCAGAAAAAACTCTATCAGGCTCAATTGGCTTTGGCTAAAAAAGAAATAGAAACTGATATAGAAAATAAAGAATTATCTAAAAATCAAATAAAAATATTCTCTTTATTGACTAGATTGAGACAAATTTGCTGTCACCCAAAATTATTTATTGATAATTATAAGGGCGGAAGTGGTAAATTTGAGGCACTTTTTGAATTACTAGACGAATTAATTTCTGGTAATCATAAAACTTTAGTTTTTTCTCAATTTACTACGATGTTAAAACTAATTTCTGATGAATTAAAGAATAAAGGAATAGAGCATTATTACTTAGATGGGAAAATAAAACCAAAAGAGAGACTGAGATTAGTAAATGATTTTAATAATAAAGAAGTTCCAATATTTCTAATTTCATTAAAAGCTGGGGGAACAGGATTAAACCTTGTTGGTTCTGACACTGTAATCCATGTGGATCCTTGGTGGAATCCAAGTGTTGAAAATCAAGCTTCAGACAGAGCTCATAGAATTGGACAAAAAAATAGTGTTCAAGTAATTAAGCTTATTACAAAAGGAACAATTGAAGAAAAAATTACAAAATTACAAGAAAAAAAGCAAAAATTAATTGAAAGTGTTCTACAGAATGAAGGAAAATTGATAAATACACTTTCAGAAGAAGATATTAAAAATTTATTTGATATTTAACAGATAATAAAAAGTATCTCTTAATAAAAACATGGGTTGTTTCGATATTGAAACAACCCATGTTTTTTATTTTATAAGTCTCTATAGTTTTTTCCATATTAAAATAATAAGCTATCTGACAGGAAAAACCTAGCATCCTGTCATTCTGAGGAACGCAGTGACGTGAGAATCCATAACATGAATTCGTATTCAACCGCAAAACAACTAGAAATTACCTAAATAAAATTACATTCTAAAATTTAGCAACTTTATAGATCCCTACGTCATTACATTCCTCTGGATGACAACTTTAAAGGCTTTACTTCTACTTCACACTATTAAAATATAAGAATATCCCTGCATCCTGTCATTCTGAGGAACGTAGTGACGTGAGAATCCATAACGTGAATTCGTATTCAACCGCAAAACAACTAGAAATTACCTAAATAAAATTACATTATTAATTAAAAATTTGAAGCTGATTTTCTAAATCTATTCTAAACTTATTAATCTTATCAAATGCCGTTACAAAATCAAAATCACTCATATTATAATTAGAAACAAATACTCCTTGACTTTCACGAATCATTATAGAAGGACGCACCTTTTCCTCTATTGCATCTTCACTAACATCCTTTGTGTAAAAAACCCAATGACTAGCCGCTAAAGACTTATCTACATTTTCAGCTAAGTCATTTTTTATAATTGAAACTAGTGTATTTACTAGCTCTTTATTCAAGTTCCCACTTATATCAATATAACCATACCAAATTGTACGGTAGTAATTCGAGTTATATTCATTAGTTTCATCAAATAGTTTTTCCATTTTTTTCCTCTTTCTAATTATAAAATTTGTTTTGCATTAGTCTTTTAATAAGTTTCTATCTTTGAAAGTTCCTTTTTTAATTCACTATCTGTAGAAAATGGTATTTTAACTTGTACTCCATTTTTCAGTGTTAAATATGCGTATTCCCAGTAAAAAGGTATTTTTCTTGTAGGCAAGACTCTCTCTTCCCTATATTCTACTCCTTCTATTTCAGAAAACATTACAGTATTCGAATTCTTTCCATGATTAATTATCATACCATTATCGTGTATATCTAGTGAACCATTTCCTGCTGTAAATGTTTTAAAACCAGAATAACCAAAAAATCCAGCTGCTAAGATAGGACCAATAATCCCTTTAATGCCATATCCGATCATTGAAAAATTAGAAATTAATACAACAATTGCTAAGACCATTAAACCAATCCCAACATATTTCATTGTTTTATTTGCAGTAACAACTCTTTTTTCGCCTATCAATTCATTTTCCATTAATCCTCCTAAGTTTTTTTTATAACTTTACTCATTTATCTTGCATCCTCTATTTCTTTTTGTAAAAAATATGATATAAAAGTTCTTATAAGTACTATTGCCACAAGTATTATTATTTCATTTATTTCTGGACGTGCTATTGTATCTATAATATCTGCCGCTATTAGTATCTCAAGACCAAACAGTATAAAAGATCCCAAAGATGCTCTAATCTCTCCTCTTGTATAAGCTTTTTCTTTATTATCAGCCTTAGAAACCTCATTTAATAAAAATCTGTAAAGTGATGTTACCACACCCCACACTATAATCATTATCGAAAAGTAACTAATTATTGTTCCAAATAAATTTAAAATTTTTATATGCTCCAATTATATCTCTCCTTAGTTTTAATATAAATTTTATTAATATAAGAACTATAATAAAAAAAATGATAAAATTATATTACTATAATTCTATCACTTTAAACTTTGTTTATCAATTTTTTATTTCTAAACTTATTCTTGAGTAAACTGACTATTATATAACATCTCATAGAGTCCATTTTTAGCCAACAAGCTCTCATGAGTTCCTTGTTCCACTATTTCACCTTGATCCATAACTAAAATCAAATCAGCATCCCTTATTGTTGATAATCGATGTGCAATAACAAAACTTGTACGCCCTTTCATAACTTTTTTCATGGCTTTTTGTATTAACATCTCTAGCCTTGTATCCACAGAACTCGTAGCCTCATCTAGTATCAATATTTTAGGATCTGCTATTACAACACGTGCAATAGTTAATAGCTGTTTCTGTCCCTGCGAAATATTAGAAGCTTCTTTATTTAAAACCATTTCATATCCATCTGGCAGCGTTCTGATAAAGTGATGAACATTTGCAGTTTTTGCAGCATCCACTACCTCGTATTCTGTGGCATCTAATTTAGCAAAACGAATATTATCAGAAATACTTGCATGATAAAGCCATGCATCTTGAAGTACCATTCCAAATAATGATCTCACATATGAACGTTTCATGTCCTTAGTACTCACACCATCTATTTTTATTTCTCCGCTGTCTATATCGTAAAAACGCATAAGTAAATTTATTAATGTCGTTTTTCCTGCTCCTGTAGGTCCAACAATAGCTATAGTTTGACCACTTTTCACTTCAAAGTTAAGATCTTTTATTAATGGAGTTTCCGGATTATATCCAAAAGAAACATGCTCAAAACTTATATTTCCTTCAATTTTTTCAGGAATAGCAGTTTTATCTATTTCTGACTCTTCCTCTTCTTCATCTAAAATTTCAAATACCCTCTGAACAGCAGCTCCAGAACTTTGCAATATCCCAGTTAATTGTGTTATTTGACTTAAAGGCTGATTTATAAGCCAAATATATTGTATAAATGCCTGTAATCCCCCAATTGTCATCGCTCCAAATATAACATAATAACCACCCAATATTGTCATACTAGCATAAGAAAGGTTTACTACTAGTCCAACAAGTGGATTTATAAGTCCTGACATAAAGGAAGCTTTAAATCCAAAATCAGCCAGCTTATGATTGATATTTTTAAAACCTTCTAGGGCATCAGTCTCTTTGTCATAAAGTTTAATAATAGAAAATCCACTATAACTTTCTTGTACGTAACCATTTAAATCTCCTAAAGCATTTTGCTGACCTGTAAAATACTTCTGTGATTTTTTTACTATAATTCTTGAGATTATAAGTGATAATGGTATAATTAAAATAGCTATTGACGCCATTGGAACTGATAAAATAAACATCATTACTACAGATAAAATAATTCCTAATATTGATGTAATAATTTGTACTAAACCTTGCTGCATTGCGTTATTTATAGCATCCACATCATTTGTAATTCTGCTTAGTATATTTCCCTGTTGATTTTTATCAAAATATGACACGGGTAATCTATTAATTTTTTTATCAATATCTTCTCTTAAATCCTTCATTGTTCCCTGTACTACATTCGTCATCAAAAAACTAGCATAATATGTTGTCACTTGATTTGTGAATGCAATAAGTAGTGTAATTATTATAATTTCGGCAACATATGGAAAATTAATTCCTGCTCCTTCTAATCCTCTTAACATATCGGCAACATTACTTGTCATTTCTGTTATTCCAAGACCAACAATAAAAGGAATTAGTGAGTTTCCAACTACTGCTATTACTACTAAAACTAGTGAGAAAATAAAATTACTTTTATATGGTTTTAGGTACTTTCCTAAACGCTTAAGGCTGGAAAAAAATTCTTTCATGATAATTCCTCCTCAGACAGTTGTGATGATGCAATATCGTAATAAATATCACTTGTTTTCAGAAGTTCCTTATGTGTTCCTTCTGCTACAACAACACCTTCATTTAAAACTAAAATTTTATCTGCATCCATTATTGTTCCTACACGTTGTGCTACTATTAAAACTGTAGAATCTGTTGTTACTTCTTTCAGACGTGCTCTTAGTTTAGCATCTGTTTGATAATCAAGTGCAGAGAAAGAATCATCAAATATATAAATATCTGGTTTTTTAACAACTGCACGTGCTATTGATAAACGTTGCTTTTGCCCACCAGACATATTATTTCCACCTTCTGATAAGTACTCCTCAAATTGGTTTGTCTTAAGATTTATAAAATCAATAGCTTGAGCAACCTCAGAAGCTTCCCCTACTTCATTTTCTGTAGCATCATGTTTTCCATAACGAATATTTTCTGCTATAGTTCCTGAAAATAATAATGCTTTCTGTGGAATAAAACCTATTTTGTCACGTAAAGCACTTAAACGATAATCTCTTACATCTATTCCATCTATTAAAATCTTTCCCTTTGTTACATCATAAAAACGTGGAATCAATTGAATTAAAGTTGATTTTCCGCTTCCTGTACTTCCTATAAAAGCCACTGTTTCCCCAGGTTTTGCAGTAAAATTTATATCTCTTATTATTGGCTCATCAGTATTACCGGGATAAGCAAATGTTACATTTTCAAATGTAATATAACCATGAGTTTCTGATTCTACAACTCCACCTTCATTTTCAGAAATAGTGGGTTTTGTTTGTAGGATTCTTTCTATTCTATGTGCTGAAACTGCTGCTCTAGGATACATCATAAATACAGTAGCAAAAAGCATAAATGAAAATAACGCATGAAATATATATTCTATAAAGGCAACAAGTTCTCCCACTTGTAATGTTCCGGTATTTATCTGCTTAGAACCAAACCATATTACAAAAGCGAGTATTATATTAAAAATAAACGAGAATCCTGGTAAAGCAAATGCCATTAACTTAAATAATTTTTTAGATATCTCTGCATAACTTCTATTTACTTGTTCAAATCTTTCTTCTTGAAATTTTTCATTGACAAAGGCCCTGATTACTCTTAATCCAGTGAGACTTTCTCTTAAATTAGTATTTATATCATCAAGTCCCTTTTGTTGCTTTTCTGATAATGGTTCAGATCTTTTCCCTATCCAAAGCACACCTATTAATAAAAATGGAACTGCTATTAAAACACTCAATGATAATGATGGACTTTTATAAATAATCATCACAAAACTTGAGACGAACATTAACGGTGCTATCATACCTATACGTAAAATCATTTGTAAAAAAGTCATTACTTGAAAAGCATCATTAGTAGTAGATGTCACTAGATATGAAATTCCAAATTTATCATATTCTTCATGTGAAAATTCCTGTATTTTTTCAAAAATATCATCTCGAATATCTCGAATAACACTTGTTGAAATTCTACTGACACAATATGCAAGAACAATTAAGCCTACTAAGCCTACAAAACAAATTACAAACATCCATAAAGCTACACTTTTTACTACTTCAAAATCTCTTGGGACAAGTCCCTCGTCTATAATTTTTGCCAAAAGAGTTGGAAGTCCAAGCTCAATTAGTATGAAACTAAATACACATATAAAATTTAAATATATATATTTCTTATATTTTTTTGCATAATACCACATTAAATTCATTTTTTCCTCCTATGGCTAAATTTATTTTAATTAAAAAAATAAAAATAGAATACCTTTTTTGGGTATTCTTTACTCATGTAAAGTAATTGATTAGCAACTTAACTTCCCTTTATCTAATCTATTTCTTGCACTATTTCTGCTTAGTATTATACTTGAAATATACTTAAAAGTCAAAAAAACTAAATTATTAAATTTTTTTATTAAGAAGAAACTGTCTCATAAAACTCTTTGAAGCAGTTATCTTTTTGAACTATTATTTTTATTACTTTCATTTATTTTATAAATAAAATTTATTAAAATACAGCTTTTAAATTAATACCAGTTCTATAATCTTCTTGATCACTTTCCCCTATTCTGTATTCTCCTATTAATGATACTGTATATCTTTCTTTTAACTCTAATCCTATTGAACCTGCTGTTCTAAAACTTCCCTTTTCTTCTGCTGTTTTGGCTAACTTATGATATCCCTGCTCTATCTCTTTTAAACTTGCTTTTTCTTGCTTATTCATATCTCCAAGCTCATATTCATAACCTATACCTAGATTTCCTTTTAGTTTCCAATTTTCAGTTACTCCTAATGCCTTTTCTCCCTCTAATCTTACTCCTATTCCTGGTTTTATACTATAAGCATCATTACTATCTACTTTCAGACTCTCTGCTCCTCCACTCTCTTCAAAACTTGAGTGTGTCATATAACCTAGTTCTAAGCCTGCATAAGGTACTACTTTTAAATTATTCCCTAAATCTATTCTCTTTCCTATTTCATTAAATGAACTTATTCCATATACATTATAATCTGAATTTAGTTTAGAACTACTTCCATCATACCAATTTACACTTCTATCTACATCATGAAAACTTACTCTTCCTAATAAATCATTCTTTATTTCCCAGTCTCCTAGTAAATACTTATTATGTAATCCTATTTGAATTGTATCTGCTCTATCCTTATCCTTTGTTCCATCAAATTCAAAGTCTGTTCTACTGTAACCTAATGAATAACCAAATTTATGTTTATAACTTCTCTCTACTTCCCGTAAAGCCATTGCTCCAACTGTGTTATAATCATAATTTACTACTCCTGTTGTGTCCTCTTTTGTTGTTCCTTTTCCTGCTATTATACTTACTTTTACATTCTCTTTTGTATTATTCTCTGAGTTTTGTAACATTTCTAGTGTATTCTTAAATACCCCTGTTATGTCTTGCTCTCTTTGTGTTATATTTGCATATGTATCTCCTGCAAGCTGTTCAAAGCTATTTGCTAAGTCTCCTTCATCTTTTATCATATCTAATTTATCATATAATTTTAAGGCGTTTCCTGTAGCGCCTAAATAATTAGACTCTATATTTCCAGCAAAACCGTCATACCATGTTCCTTCTGTAAAATTATCATAATTTATCTTTTCCATCCAAACATCTACTCCGCCAGTTACCTTATTAACTACTGGTATTGCATCAAAACTTAGACTTAGACTCTTTAATGAAATTACTCCTGTATTTTGGCCTCCTTCTGGAGTATTTGGATCAAATACATTTTCAAACTTATACACTCTTGCATTTGTTCCTTGAGTAAATGCTGGGTCTATTCTTACTGCATTACCTCCAAAATCAAAACTTGGTGCCTTTATACTTGTTCCATTTGATAATAAAAACCCTGAATCTAATGCTTCTAGATCATATCCGTCTAATTTTAACTCTTCAAGTGTTGGTGTTCTCATCGTTGAAGGATCTACTTTTATAGTCAATGTCAGTCCATCCAGTTCAAACTTTTCATCTACTTTTATTACTCCTGCATTTATTATGCTCGGTGGTGTATATGACCCTGACCCTGATACTATATCTTTTGAGCCTGTTAATCCTCCAGCTAAAGTTATCTTCCCATAGTTTTCTAATACTGATCCATCTGATAACTGTATTCCTGTACTATTATTACCATTTATATTAATTATTCCTGTATTAGTATTAATTACTTTTGAATTTGAATTCGCATATATACCCATGTTTTCTTCACCATTCATTGTAATTATTCCTGCATTAGTTATCACAGAATTTCTTTCTCCTGCTATTCCTATTGATTTGTCTCCCGATAATGTTATATTTCCTTCATTTCTAACAGCACTATTATCTGCAAATATCCCTATTGCTGAATCTGATAATGAAGTTATATTTCCTGTATTTAGAGTCTCACTTGCTCCTGCTCTTGTGTATACTCCAACTCCTGCTTTTCCTATTTCTATGTTACCACTATTTTTAAAGCTTGAATTTTTCTCACCGTAAATAGCCACAGAATAGCTATTTGCATATGGATCATTTGGATCAATAATTACAGAGTTTCCAAGTTTAATATCTCCGCTATTTTCTATGCTTCCCTCTTTATTATATATCCCAATGTTTGATTCTCCCATATTACCTGTTATTGAAGAGCTGTTTATCAGACTTCCTCCATTATTCATATAGAAGGCAACGTTTCTAGAACCATTCATTAATATATCTGCTCCCAATTCATTTACCACTTTAGATCCCTTATCTGAATAGATAAATACGCCATCATTATCTAAAGTTTGAGCTTTTCTATTTATTAATTCTGAACCTGATTGTAAAACAATACCATAATTTCCAGTCAAAATATCAATATGTGAATTATTATCTATTTTAGCTCCATTTATTCCGTATATTCCTATCCCATTAGTTCCTGTTAGTTTTATATCTCCACCATTTAGTTGTATAGTTCCAGAGTCTGAGTATATTCCTATTCCATTTTCAGAAGCTTGTATATTTCCACTTGTTTGTTTAACCATTCCACCTTTGTTATATATACCAATAGAATTATCTTTTACGCTTATCAATCCTTCATTTAAAATAGTTCCAGATGAAGTATTATTGTATATCCCTATACTTGGATCCAAGTGATCAGTCGAAGAACCTGTTATTATATTTCCTGTATTTTCAAACTTCTGATTTCCTGTACCTGTTATATATGCCCCTATTGTTCTGTCTCCAGTTAATTTAATATTTCCTGTATTAATAATATTTGAATTATTCACAGTATCAGAGTAAATTCCTACTGTTTTATTTCCTGTACTTTCTATATTTCCTGAGTTACTTATGTTTCCTCCATTGTTTAAAAATAATCCTATTGATTCATCTTTTATATTTATCTCTCCAGAATTACTTACATTTGTTCCTGTTCCTTTACCATATATTCCTACTGACGACTTTCCAAGTGAAATTTTCCCATTATTTAAGGCACTTGCACCATCTGCTACAAATATTCCTGCTGAATTATCTCCAAATGTCATTTTTCCCTTATTAGTAGCTTCTTGCTCTAAGGTTTCTCCATTTATTATTACAGGAAGTCCGTTAGAGTTACCTCCACTCAAAGCTATTCCAATTATATTTGACCCATACTTGTCAGTTACACTATTATATGAAGTCATATTAGAATTTGTACCTAAGGATATTGCTGAATTTACACCATAAGTATAAACTCCTCCCTCACTTAAAGTAATTATTCCATTTGAAAAAATTTCAGAGTCCTTTACGTTTTGAAAAACATATGTTGATCCTTCAGAAGATACTATATTAAAATCCTGATTAAATGCTCCAGATGAAGTTATATTAAATATTACTACTCTTTTACCATCTATATTTATTGTTCCTGAACCGTTAAATGAAGCTGTTCCATCTGTGTAAATCCCTACAGAGTCATCTCCAAAGAGATTTAATTCTAGATTCATTAAATTTACATCAGCATCTTTTACATAGATTCCATATCCGCTATTTCCTACAGTTATTTCCCCAGTTCCTGTTACATTACTTTTATCAGAATAGATTCCTACTCCTCTTATAGTTTTACTTAAATCAATATTTGTCCCAGAATTTAATTTTACTTCATTATTTGCTAGTATGCCATTTTCAGAATTTATAACAGAATAGATCCCTATAGCATTTTTCCCTGCTTCTGCAATTATACTTCCAGAATTTTCAATAGAGGAATTATTTTCAAAATTTGGGTCATCATTTGAGGCTAAATATGTTTCAGAATAGATTCCTATTCCTTCATTTCCTATTTTTATCCGTCCGTCATTTATAACTTTTGAGGCTCTTCCTAATATTCCTATTCCGTTATCTCCAGTTACTTCTATATTACCTGAATTACTTACTGTTGCTCTTTTTCCAAAGATTCCTATGTTATCATTTCCTGTTAGAGATACAGTTCCTTTATTTGTGAGCTCAATAGGCATAAGGTAAGCATTCATTAAAACTACTCCATTTTGCGCTATTCCAAATAATGAATCCTCTGTTCCAGATATTGTTACATTAGGAGCAATATCTATATTTGCTAAGTTTAAGTTCATATCTCTATATGTCTTATTACCTATTGTATTATTTTTATCAAGATTAGAATCAATATCTATATATAAAGTTCCAAGAGTCAATCTATTTTTACTACTTCCTGTAAATGTAATCCCTTTTGAACTCAAATTAGAAAGATCAGATAACCCTGATAAGTTTGCACTTTTTCCAAAAAAAGAAAATCTATAGCTTTCTTCATCTACATTTATATTTATTTTTCCATTTGTTGTATCAAACAGAGCTTCAACGTACTCTGCAGCATTCATCATAGTAGGCTCTACACCATCACCTTGATAGCTTAAAGCAATTCCTCCATTTTTTACACTCATATTTACATTACCATTTATTTTAAAACTACTTGCACCTTTTTGACTAACAGTATCATAAATACCATAAGTTTCCTCACCATTTGCTGTTATTTCCAGTGTTCCACCTGAAATTGCTGGTGTAAGTATAAAATCAGTTCCACTTGCTGCAAAAACTGTCCCCATATTTCCTGTAAGTTCAATTCTATTAGATGTTATATCATTAACATTAGGAAACCATTCATATTGTCCTGTATTTACATCATAAGCCATAGCTGATCTACTGTATATTATTGTCCCTTTATTTCCAGTAAGTGAAATATGATCATTTATTGATTTTACAATTCCCACATTATATATTCCAGTGGCATTATCTCCATTTATATCTAAGTTACCAGTATTTTTTAATGATGTTTCAGGGAAAAACATCATAAAGCTCACACTTCCAAATACACCCCCATTAATCTCATTAGTGTAATTGGTAGAATTATTTATTATATTCCCAGTATTTTCCAGTTCTCCTCTTGATGTAGACATAACAGTCAAAGCTTTTGCTCCTGATCCAACGTTAATATCAGCATTATTTACTACCTTTGCATCCCAAATGCCATTTTTAGTTCCTTCTATTATTATGTTTTGTGCCCCTGCATTTATTAGACCAAAAACCTCACTCATACTGCTATCTATCGTTAACTTTCCACCTGTAGTTTTAAAAAATGTACTTAATTTAGAGTCTGCTCCAAATTCTATACTTTGAACTATAGAACTATCTATTATCATTTCCTTAGCATTTTCACTATCTGTTGCTGTCTGTCTTGATATACCTGCTACACTTTCACCACTTAAAAATAGATTTAAGTTCTTAAAATTTGATATTCCATTATCAGAATCAATCTTGCTATTATTCCTTGTTAAAAAAATTCCAACATTACTCTTCCCACCTATATTAATTAATCCATTTGAACCATCTATTATTATATTTGAATCAATTTCTTTTGCTGTTGTATCATATATTTTAGTAATTAATACTATTCCTCCATTACGGCTTCCATTTATATTTATATTACCAGGTTTTATAAAAACTTTTCCAGTTGTTTGATCTGGTAATATCATAGAAATAGCGGTTCCATATAAATTCATTACTCCACTATCTCTATCAGTATTTATTTCTATTGTTCCATTATTTATATAACTTGCTTCTAAAGAGTTAGAATATGTTGGATTTAAAACAACTGCTGATACATAATTATCTCCATTTAATGTTATTTTACCTCTATTTTCAAAAACTACTTTTGCAGTATTATTAGGTGTTGTGTTTTCTAACTTTAAAATTGTCCCTATTAAATAGCCTCCAGCTTGAGCTGTTAAATTTAAATTTGCATGATTTATAAGTTCAATATCCTTTGTAATAAAGTAAGGTGCATAACTTAAAAAACCCAACCCTGAGTTAGCTATAGTTAAATCCCAATCTCCCTTTATTTCATAATCTCCATCTAGACTTATTGTATTAAGTGTAGAATTCACTGCAAGACCAGTATGCTGATATGGTGTTGATGATGTTATTCCACTCACTCCTGCTGTTATATTATTATATGTCGCTACACCATTTACATCCATTATTGAGTTATTTACATTTAAAGTTACTTTCCCTATTGTATCTATATTTAAATTTTCAAATACATTAAATCCAGAAGTTGAGTATCTTACATTCCCTGACCAGTTACCAGTAGAAAAAGGACTCATCGGATAAGTTGCATCCGGAAGTTGTATTACAACGTTTGGAGGTGCTGGCAACTCAATCTTATTATAATCAATATCAATACTCCCCAACTCTACCTTTGATACAGGTTTTATATCAAACTCTACTTTAGGTTCAGTCACAGAAGTTACATTTAAGTTTATGTCTTTTTTATCAACACTTTTTATAGGTATAACCATTCCTAGGTTAACACTTTTAACCTCTTCATTCCCTCTATAACTTACAGGATTTTCGCTGTTCCTTTTTCCTCTATTAGTATTATTATAAAAAACATTATAAAATACCTGCCATTCTAAAAATTCTGGCTTTATTATATAATCACCTTGTAAATACAGCTCATTTAATTCTTTGTTTCTTTTATTTAAAACATTTTCTATTAGCTTATAATTACTGTCATTTGATTTTCCTTCATTTATGTTTTTTATCATTTTTGTGTATAACTTATCGTATTTTGTATCTAATTCTGAATTTTTATTTTCTGTATTTGCTCCATAAGCTGCATTTATAGCCATTAAGAACATTAACAGCTTTTTATTTTTAATCATATTATCTCCTTATTTAATTTCCTAAATAAATCTAGAATCTAAATCTATTTTAAAAATAATTTGTCCATCATTATAACATATTTTATCTTATAATTCAAATTTATGAGATGTACTTTAATCTATTACTTCTATTGTATAGTGCATTAACCATGAGTAATTTAATTGTTTTTGATTTTATTTTTAAAAATGTTCAGTCTTACAACTTCATCAATTATTCTATATTTAAGATTTTATAGTTACTTCTCTCTTTTATCATTCTTTAATACAATTATTATAGATTTCTATCATAATCTCTGTTGATAAAGTTCCCTCCCCTCATTGTCATTCTGAGGAGTGAAACGACGTGGGAATCTGTTACCGTACCAATTATCAAAAAATACTCTCATGAAAAACCAAAAAAACTTTTCTAATTATAAATTTAATTTAAACTTTTTATTTTCAGAATATTCTCACAGCTCTAAACGTTCGAGATCCTCACGTCACTTCGTTTCTCAGGATGACAGATTGGTGGGCTTTACTTACTTTCTATTTTATGTGTGAAATTTCATAGAACATTTCCAAATAAGTTCTGATAGATTCTGATAAATTCAAATAACTTTATAAGTTCAGATAAATTCAGATAGTTCCAGATAACTTTAGTACAATTCATTATAATTTATAATCCCACACAATCTCCACAAATAAACTCCACTCCCCCCTTGTCATTCTGAGGAGTGAAACGACGTGAGAATCTATTACCGTACCAATTATCAAAAAAATACTCTCATGAAAAACCGTCACTAAGACCATAAGACCAAAAAAACCTAACACATCCCAAAATAAAAAATACCCTCAAAAAAACTAAGGATATTTCTATTTTCTCATTCGTTCTACACACTTAAACTAATTTCTAACCTAAATCCTCCCCATTACTAGCTATTACCTTTTTATACCATTCAAATGATTTTTTCTTTGAACGCTCTAATGTCCCATTCCCATCATTATCTCTATCTACATATATAAATCCATAACGCTTTTTCATTTCCCCAGTTCCCGCACTTATTAAATCTATACAGCCCCAGGTTGTGTACCCTAATAACTCTACACCATCTAATACTGCTTCTTTCATCTCACGAATATGCTCTCTTAAATAATCTATACGATACTCATCATTTATACTTCCATCTTTTTCTACCTTATCCACAGCCCCTAATCCATTTTCTACTATAAATAAAGGTTTTTGATATCTATCATAAATTTCATTCATAGTAATTCTTAACCCTAATGGATCAATCTGCCATCCCCATTCACTCGCAGTTAAATATGGGTTTTTCATTGTTGCAAATACATTTCCCTCTGTTGTGCTGTTTAACTTAGGATCAGTACTTGTTAATCTTGATGAATAGTAACTAAATGCTATATAATCTACTGTATTCTCCTTTAATACCTCTTCATCTCCAGCCTCAAATTTTATACTTATATTATTTTCTTTAAAAAATCTCTTGCTATAACTTGGATAATAACCTCTAGATTGTACATCAATAAAGAAATAACCTTCACGATTTTTTTCTATTGATTTCCAAACATCCTCTGGTTTACATGAATACGCATATGTTTCACCAGCCGCTAGCATACATCCAATTTTATTTTCTGGATTTATTTCATGTCCTAGCTTTGTTGCCATAGCAGATGCCACTAATTGATGGTGCGCTGCCTGATACTTTAACTGTAAAGGGTTTTCTTCACCAGTCATGTCTATTCCTCCTCCAAAAAATGGAAGATGAAGTATCATATTAATCTCATTAAATGTCATCCAATACTTTACCCTATCTTTATATCTTTTAAATATTACTTCACAAAATCTAAGATAAAAATCTATACATCTTCTATCTTTCCACCCATTATACTTTTTCAATAACTCTACAGGAGTATCAAAGTGATTAATTGTAACTACCGGTTCAATCCCATATTTCAAACATTCATCAAATAAATTATCATAAAATTCCAAACCTTTTTCATTTGGAGTCATGTCATCTCCATTTGGAAAAATTCTTGCCCAACATATTGATGTTCTAAAACATTTAAAACCCATTTCCGCAAGTAATCTTATATCATCTTTATATCTATGATAAAAGTCAATCGATGTATGACTAGGATAGAATTCATATGTTGTTTCTAAGGCTTTATTAGGATTTTCTAAAGCATCCCATCTTCCATGTGCTGAATCTGGTAGAATATCAACTGGTGACAGACCTTTTCCATCTTCTAAATAAGCGCCTTCACATTGATTAGCTGCAACCGCTCCTCCCCATAAAAAATCTTCTGGAAAAACACTTTCATTTTTTTTCATATTATTTTCTCCTCTCAAATATATAAATTTATTTTATTAATACCAAAAGTTGATCTCCTATATTTACACTTTCTTTATCTGTATATAAAATATCCATGTAGTCTTCTGTATTTGATATTATTACAGGAGTATCAGTTGAAAAACCTGCCTTTTTTATATTTTCAATATCAAACTTTACTAATAAATCCCCTTTTTTTATCTTATCATTTTCTTTAATAAATACTTCAAAAAATTTCCCTTCTAACTTCACTGTATCAATTCCAATATGCACTAATATCTCAGAGCCAGATTCAGAAGTTATTCCAACTGCATGCTTAGTGGGAAAAATACTTGTAATAACTCCATTTACTGGGGCTCTTAATTCTCCTAATTCCGGATCAATTACTACACCTTTTCCTAAGGCTCCAGATGCAAATGCAACATCTTTTGTTTCTGATAATTTTTTTACCTTTCCCTTTAAAGGACTTAAAACCTCATCTTTTTTTATATCTTTCCCTAATATTCCTTCACTTCTTTTATCCAAAGAATCAATCTTTTCACCTGTATCTCCTAAATCACTTGTTACATCTTTAAATCCTAGTATATAAGTGAGTAGAAAAGCTATTAACATAGCTACCAAAGCCCCAACTGCTCCAATAGCAGCATTTGAAGTAACAGTTGGATCTGTTATTCCACTTGGTTTTATATAAGTAAAAACTGATAATATACTAGATAAAGCCATGACAAAACCTTTTACTTTGGCAGCTCCTACTATTCCTCCCCCAACTGCTCCTCCAATACAAGCATAGATAAATGGTTTTTTTAGTTTTAAAGTTACACCATAAACAGTTGGCTCCGTTATTCCAAATATTGCTGATATTACAGAAGACCCTGATAAAGATTTCATTTTTTTATCTTTTGTTTTTAAGAATACTCCTAATCCTGCACCTGCTTGTGATAACACTGCTGGCAGTAACATTGGCAACATAGTATCGTATCCTAATCCTGCTGGTGGTAATGCTAAATTATTTAACATAATCGGTATAAATGTCCAATGTACTCCAAATATTACGAATACCTGCCAAAAAGCCCCCACTATTATTCCCGCTATAAGTGGACTTAATCCATAGGCTGCTGAATATAAAGCTGATAAAAACTTTCCTAAATACGCCCCAATTGGACCAACTAAAATAAATGTTGCTGGAACCATTATAACTAAAACAATTAATGGTATTATTATATTTTTTATACTAGCTGGCATAAATTTTTCTAAAAATCTCTCTAAGTAACCCTGTATCCAAACTGCTAGTATAATAGGAATTACACTTGATATATAAGAAGCCTTTAGAACTGGAATTCCTAAAAAAGCTGTGGCAACTGGTGTACCAAATAATGTACCTATCCCCATTGAAGACATCACAGTATTCATCTCTGGATATACTAAAGCCAGAGCAATACCAATAGATACATATTTACTTGTACGAAATTTCTTAGATGCTGTAGCTGCTAAAAGAACTGGTAAAAAATAAAATATTCCATCTCCTGCAGCATATAAAATTTTATATGTGCCTGATTCAGGTGATAACAAAATATTATTATACGTTGCTAAAGCAAGTAAGCCTTTTAAAATACCTGCTCCTGCCATTGCTCCTAGAAATGGTGTAAATATTGATGAAATTATATCTATTAATTTATTTAAAAAATTTCCATCTTTTTTTTGACCATCTTCTTTTGTTACAACAGATAATTGAAGATTTTTCATAATTTCATTATAGACTGAACTAACCTGATTACCTATAACTACTTGGAACTGTCCCCCACTTTGGACAACCGTTATAACTCCTTCATAACTCTCTATTTTCTTTTTATCAGCCTTCCCCTCATCCTTTAATTTAAACCGTAATCTTGTTGCGCAATGCACAAGACTAACAATATTCTCCTTACCCCCTACTCCATCTAAAATTTCATCTGCTAATTTTGAATAATTCATTTTACACTTCCTCTCATTATAATCTTATAAATATCAATAAATAAAAAAGACCAAAATCAAAATATATAAATCTAATTTTCTTAAATTTATACAATTTGACTAAGGTCTTGCCTCGAAGGTACATAAGTAACAATCCAACGTCTATTTTAAAATTTTAATTCCATTCTTTCCTTAATTTCTCTATATGTATAGTTAAATAAACCATTTCATCTTTAGAAAAATTATATTTATAGTTCTTTTCCATGTGCTCGAAAATTTTAACTGTACACTTAAACGACTCTTTAAAGCCTGTTCTAACCATATTATATAGTTCATCATCATTACTATGAAAACTCGGAGCATTATTTAGCAGCCTCTGAGCTAAGAATTTCAAATGAACAACAAACCTGTAATATGTTTGACTCTCTTCTTCTAACTCTACTTTAAAATGATACTTTACTATACTTGTAATTTCTTTGATTATTTTGGTAATAATCATTACATTCATCATATCTTCATTTAGTTCAGCATTAACAATATGTAATGCTATAAAACCAGCCTCATCAATTGGAAGCAAAACATCAATTTCATCTTGTATAATCTTTAGAGCTTCTTCTCCAACCCTATACTCATCTTTATAGCTGCTTTTTATCTCCCAAAGTAGAATATTTTTAAGTGACTGCTCTTCTTTAAATCTTTTCACAGCAAAGTATAAATGATCAGAAAGAGAAATAAAAATAGACTCATTTAACTTTATTTCTAATTTTTCCTCTGCATATCTAACTATCTTTTCTGTTATTCTAATATACTCATTAGGTATTCGCTCTATAGTTTCTGCTAATTTTTTATACAGACTTTTATCTTCTTGTGTTTGAGTAAAAATCTTTTCTATCTTTTCTTTTTCCACGAAATCGCCTCGTTTTTTTCCAAAAGCAAGTCCGCTTCCCATCATAATAACTTCATTTCCATTTTCTTTTTTTACAATCACGACGTTATTATTCAATACCTTTAATATTTTCATATTACATTCATATCCTTTTGGAATCTGTTTTAAATGAAAAACATTTTAATTCGTAAGCTTATATTATAATTCTATATAATTTCTCTATATTTGTCAACTCAAATTATGTTCAAATAAAAATTTAATTTTTTTATAAAAAAACACTACATAAATTTTATATATTTTTTCAAATTTTATTTTTTAAAATAAACATTAACTCCATAACTTCCAGAGCTAAACCATGCTTTACACCACAAACAACTTGACTTTTACATTTTTTATGGTATGCTTATATCAAATAATTTAAAATTTTTATGCCATTTTTTAGTACTAAAAACTCAAATTATTTTATATTTTTGAAAGTGGGTGATTTATGAAAAAAAGCTATTTTAAAATTATAGGGGTATTATTCTTACTCTTTATATTAAACATTACACTTTATGCTGATAAAAA
>JAGOZX010000093.1 GCA_018058425.1 Sebaldella sp. | reverse complement strand
AACTGGCACAGACTTAACTCCCGTAGAACTAACTTTTACAAATGATTTTCTTATAATTACACTTTTTAATTCTTTTTCTGCATTTTCTAAATTCTTTATGTATTCTGTGTCATCTATAGATAAAAGTAATTCATCTTTATTTACTGGGGTTCCTACATTTATATTATCCACTATTATTTTACCATTTATATTAGAAACAAATGATTTTTTCTCGCTGTTAACAATACCTGTAAGTCCTTTTTCATCTTTTGGTGTAGTTTTATTATTGAAGTTGAGGTTAATGCGATCTTTGAAATAAAAAATTCCTCCACCAATTAATAATAACAATAAAGCAATTAATAAAAAGACTCCTATTTTTCCACTACCTTTGCCATTTCCACTCGCTTCTGATTTATCTTCATCATCGTAATCATAATCATCTATGATTCTTTTATTTAATGTAAGCGGATTATTTACAGACATTTTAGGTGTATTTTTTATGCTCTCTATTTTCTCTTCTTTTAATGGTACTCTATCTGATTTAGTATCCCCAAAATATTTTGTTCTATCTTCAGTTACCATCTCTACTCTATTATTAGCCTTAGACTTTTCTATTTTATTATTTTCTGTTGAACTCATCTGTACCTCCCAGACTATACACTAGATTTATTTTTTGTATAAATAAATTATTACGCAGCTGTAAATTATATAAATCTTGTGTCAGATAATTATATCTTATCTTATAATACTCATATTTTGATATAGTTCCTGCATTTAATTTAGTTTCTCCAGAACTCATAATTCCTTTTTGAGCATCGAAAACAGTATTATCATTTTTCAATAATTCTGTAGATTTTTTTTTATTTGCTAAAGCTTTATTTACATCATTAAATGCTCCTATAATAGTGCTATTATATTGATCTATAAAATCTTTTTGCTCTTTTACTATCTGTACTTTTTTATCGATTATATCTGAACTTGAATTATATCTCTGAAAATAATAACTATTTCCAATTTTATCGAATTTCTCAATTTCTTCATAGTTTTTTATTTCTTCTGTATCACCCTTTATCCAAAAATTTGGATAACCATTTACTGTAAATACAGCTATTTTTTCATTTTGCTCTTTTAACATTATTAAATAATATGATATATCTGCTCTTTGTGTAATGCTATCTGATTGTATCTTATCAGGAGTAATCATCTTATCATACATCCCAACATTTGGATTTTTTCTTATATTTTCTAAAAGCTTGTTTGTTGCATTCTTATCATTTCCTAATAATGTAGTCAAATTTTTCTCAACCAGCTTTTTATTAATATTATTTTGTGTAATTAAAGTTTCTACTTTTCCTTTTATCTCTTTTACACTTAAAAGACCGTCACCATTTCCTCTTTTTAAGCTTATTTTTAATTCTTCTAATTTTTCTAACTCAGTTAAAAGTTCTATTCTTTCTTTTAAGTTCTTCTCTTCAATATTTAAATATACATAATATCCATAAAGCTTTGTCATTGTCATAGTTAAATTACTTATCAGCCATTTTGACTGTAATTCTAATGAATCTAGCTTATAATTCCTATTAGATGATAAAACATTTATTTTACCCAATAGGTCATTTGAATAAAGTAATTTATATTCTAATTGATCTGGGCTCATTATTTCACCAGAAGATAATTCTATATCATCAGATATTACTCCTATTCTTTTAATTTCTATAGAGCTTATGTCTGATAATGCTTTATTTTTACCAAATGAACTTTGTATAGTAGATAGATTTTTTTGCGCTGTTTTAAAGTTTCCATTTGCCTTAAAAGATATATCCACCATTTCATTTAATATTGTATCATTATATATACTCCACCAATCATTTTTTGAACCAGAAAATAATCTATAATCAATAGTTATTTCCTGCTTTTCTTGCTTAATATTTTCCTTAGCATTGTCTGAATAAGTGAATATTCCCATTAAAATAACTAAAATTATAATGTTTTTTTTCAAGACCTATAACCTCCTAATTTGTATTTATCTATATGATGTTTATAAAATTACATATTTATTTTCAAAAATAGATTTTTCATTACCCTTATGACATTTTACCATAATTACTAAAATTTTTGTATCCTTTATAAAAAAATACTCCTTACTATCACTTCATAGACATAAAAATATTCTTCTAATTAAAAGATATCTAATTAATGAAGCATTAACTTTATTAGATTATAGTAAGTTTTCAGAAAACTTTCAGTCATAATTAAGCAAAACACGTGTTTTATATTTAATATTTATGTTATAATAACTAAAAATATATCTTAATATTACTATAATTGGAGGACAAATATGAAAAAAGTTATTATTCTAGCATTTTTTATTTCAACTTATATATTTGCAGAAGAAAACTCTTTAAAAGCAGGTATAGGCGGATTTTTTAGAAAGGATATTTATAAATTTGAAAATAAAAATGAGTTTTATCCAGTTCCCGCCCTGTCTTTAGTTTATGACAACTTTTATTTTATTGCACCTCTTGAAGCAGGTTACCATTTTTATAAGGGAGATGATCTAAGAATAACTGGTTTTGGAAGATATAGTCTATTTACTGGTTATAATCATGATGATTTTAAAGATAATCTAAAAAACATGGATAATAGAGATGATGATCTTCATTTAGGCCTAAGGGCTAGATATTCAGTAGGACCCACAAGATTTACTTTTACAGCTAATGTTTCCACTGATGTTATAAATAAAAGTAATGGTACACTTGCCAGTTTAGAAATGACACAGCCTATACCAATAGGAAAAAAGACATTGCTTTTTCCATTTATTGCTGGTCAATATCTTAGTTCAAATTATGTAGATTACTACTTTGGAGTAACTGATAATGAATCAAAAAAATTAGATAATACAAATTCTTATAATCCAAACAGCTCTTATAAGCTAAGTACAGGTATTAAAGGTATGTCTAATGTCACAGAAAATATTGATATTGTTTTCTCTGGTGAATATAATCATTATGGATCAGAAATTCAAAATAGCCCATTAACAAGAGGTAGTGACAACTATTCCATATTATTTGGGATCAATTATAAATTTAAATTTTAAAAAATTAAGTGTTTGTCTTAAAAACACCTTTGCAAAAAAAACTAATATAATATCTGAAAATTATTCAATAAGAAAAACATAGAAGGGCTGTCTCCATTTTCAGAGAACAGCCCTTCTTGTTTTTAAAAATTATTATAAAACCTAAAATATATGATAAGCTCGTTCAGAACTAATCTTAGTCTCTCCGCCATGTCCTGGATAAACCACTATTTCTCCATCTAACTTCATTATTTTACCTATTGAAGCTCTAAGAGCTGCTAGACTTCCTGTTGGAAAATCCGTTCTTCCATAAGTCATTTTAAAAATTGTATCCCCTGAAAATAAAAACTTTTCTTCTCTATTTAAATAACAAACTCCACCTTGTGTGTGTCCTGGAGTTTCTACTACTTCCATTCCGAAAATGATATCTCCCTCTTTTACTTTAATTACCTCTACATTTTTAGAAAGATTAAAGTCTAAATCACTCCATAACGATAATGATAAAGTCGAGTCATATAAAAACTCTACATCATTTTCACCAATATAAACTGGTACCTTTTTGTATTCTTCTATACGAGGAATCCCTATTATATGATCATAATGACCATGAGTTAACAAAATACACTCCAGATTTAATTCATTTTCTTTTATATAGCTTGTTAATTCTTTCATCTTTAATCCACCTGGATCCACTATGCAGCAATTCTTTTTTTCATCAATAATTAAATATGTATTCCCTTGCGTTTCCATATTTACAAATAACTTAACTTCCAATATTACCACTCTCTTTCTTTACTAAATTACTCATTTGAAGAAAAGGAATTTCAATTCCGTTTTCATCAAACTTCATTTTTATTGATTCATTTAAATCATATTTCACTGTTCCATAATCTTCATTTTTCACATAAATGTATATCACAAATTTTAGTGCGTAATCTGTAATTTCTCCCAATCTTGCTATAGGTTCAGGAGTCTTTAAAATCTTTTTGTGCTGATTTATCAGTTCATCTAATATTTGTTTTACTTTTCTTATATCACTATTATATGTGACACTATAAGTTAAGTCTAGTCTTCTTATTTTATTTTTTGATAAATTTCTTATTGCATTATTAGTTATTAAGCCATTTGGTATTATAATTAATTCATTTTGAAAATCTTTCATTTTAGTATAAAATAATTCTATATTTACAATTTCGCCTATATATTTTTCATACTCCACTATATGACCAACTTTAAATGGTTTAAATACAAGTATTATCAGACCACCACAAAAATTTCCCAATGTTTCTTTAAAAGCAAAACCTAAAACTATTCCTAATGCTCCTAATAGAGTGGTAATTGATGATAGGTTTATACCTACTATATCTATTATTATATAAAATAAAGCTACATAATAAAATAATGAGTATATAGACTTCACAAATCCAGCTATACTTCTTTCTATTTTTGCTTTTTCTAAAAATTTATTTATCGATTTATCAATATAGACTTTCCCATATTTTGCTATATAATAAATTGCCAATGCTGTGACTAGGCTTAACCCATGTTTTTCTACGAATGAAATCAGGTTATCTAGTGTCAATTGTTTCAGATCAAAGTTCATTTCTAAAATCTCCTTTATTATACATTAAATCTAAAGTACATAACATCCCCGTCATTAACTATATATTCTTTTCCTTCTAGTCTCATTGCGCCTTTTTCTTTAGAACCCTGCCACCCTTTATTATCTATAAATTTTTCATAAGCTACTACTTCTGCTCTAATAAATCCTTTTTGTATGTCTGTATGAATTTCTCCAGCAGATTTTTGAGCATTTGTACCTTGTTTTACAGTCCATGCTCTTACTTCTTTTTCTCCAGCTGTAAAGTATGTAATAAGTCCTAATAGCTTAAATCCACCTCTGATTAATCTATTTAAACTTGGTTCTGTAATTCCTAATTCATCAATAAATTCTTGTCTTTCTTCATCATCTTCTATCTCTATTAATTCTGATTCTACCTTAGCTGAAAATACTACTACTTCGCTATCATACTGCTTAGAAAACTCTCTTACCTTTTCTACATATTCATTTGTTCCTATTGCCAAATCTTCTTCTGAAACATTTACTGCAAACATCATAGGCTTTTTAGTAAGAAGCTGATATGTTTTTAGTAAATCTTCCTCTTTATCATCAAAACTTAAGTTTTTTAATAATCTAAACTCTTCTAATTCAGCTTTACACTTTTCTAACACTGCCACTAAATCCTTGGCTTCTGTATTTCCACCTCTTGCTAGTTTTACATTTTTTTGCAGTGCTCTATCTACTGTGTCTAGATCTGCAAATACAAGCTCAGTATTTATTGTTTCTATATCTCTTATTGGATCCACTGACCCTTCTACGTGAACTATATTAGGATCATCAAAACATCTTACTACTTGGCATATTGCCGCTGTATTTCTAATATTTGTTAGAAACTGGTTCCCTAGTCCTTCTCCTTTAGATGCTCCTCTTACAAGTCCTGCTATGTCTGTAAATTCTACTGTTGCTCCTAGTGTTCTTTGTGGATTTATAATTTTTGCCAGTTCTTCTAATCTAACATCAGGTACACTTACCATTCCTATATTTGGTTCTATTGTAGCAAATGGATAATTTGCTGCCTCTGCATTTTGTGTTTTAGTTATTGCGTTAAATAATGTTGATTTTCCTACATTTGGTAATCCTACTATTCCTATTCCTATCATTTAATTATTCTCCTTCTAAAATCATGTTTAGTTTTTCTAATGTTTTTACTAATTGCCATTTTTCTTTATCTGTTGCCTTAAATAAATATGTCAGATCATAAATAGGAAGTATTTTTATCCCACCTGTGTAGTCATATTCTTTACCCACTATGTCCCTCATATCATTGAACTTTGCCTTTATAAACTGTTTTGTTACTAATTCCCCCACTGTGACTATTATCTTTGGATTTATCAAAGCAATTTGCGCCATAAGATAATCTTCACATGATTTTATTATCCTTTTCTCTACAAGTTCTCCCTTTGCAGTGCATTTAAATAAATTTGTCATATATACTGCATCTGCATTAAATTTTGAAAACTCTAAAAACTTTAAGAAATACTCACCTTTTTTATCTATTAGTAAAAGTCCTCTATTATCCTCTTGTTCGCTTATTTGTCCTAAGATAAACATTACTTTACTTGTTTTATCCCCTTTTCCTAATATTGGATTACTTCTCACCTTTTCTAATGGACATTTATGGCATATATTTATTTCCATTTCTAATTCATCCCAAATATTCATTATAATACCTCATATATTAACGTCGTTTTTTCTGTAACTACTTCTAATTCCACATTTATTTTTTCTCTATCTAAAAACTCTTTAACTATATTATGAGCTAATTCTGGTGTGTTATTATCATTGCTTATATGCAGCAGATATACTTTTTTCAATCTGCTTGAAGCCACTTCTATTATTAGCTTTGCTGCCTCTACATTTGATAAATGTCCATTTTTACTCTTTACTCTGTTTTTTAGGTTCCAATGATAAGGACCATTCATCAGCATATCATAATCATAATTACTTTCCAAAACTATAACATCACTATTTTTAAAATTTTCTTTTACTACTTTATCAGCAAATCCTATATCGCTTGCATAAGTCAGCTTCTTTTGATTATACTCAAAAGAAAAACCTAAACATCTTTCTGCATCATGCATAACATCAAAACTCTTTACTAAGCATTCTTCAAAACAAAGGCTATTTTCTATAAAATTTATATTTTTTTCCTCTATTTTCCCAATTTTTTCTTTTATACTATTATAACTCTTTTCTGCTATATAAATTGGTATGTCATGCTTTCTGCTAAGTACTCCTAGTCCTTGAATATGATCGCCGTGTTCATGTGTTACTAAAATTCCGTTTATATCATTTATATTTTTATTTATTACTTCTAACTTTTCTATTGTTTTTTTACCGCTAAAACCAGCATCTATAAGAAATCTTTTATTTCCCATCTCTATAAAACTAGAGTTTCCACTGCTGCTGCTCCCTAATACTGAAAACTTCATTATCTGCCTTTCAAGAAAAATAAATTTGTTACTATTATACCATAATTTTCAATATCATTCTATTTGGAATTTTATTTATTCAATAAATAATAAAAATATTCATGTTTTTAGTGTCAATATTACTCTAAAAGTATTTTTTTTATAATCTACTAAAGAGTAAATTTATAAAAATTTGTAATATCATATTTATGAAATAAATGGTATAATACATTAATAAATTATCAATTTTACAAGAAAGGAAGAGAAGATGTTTGAATATAATGAACTTGAAGAAATGCTTAAAAATGCTTCGCTAAATTTTAATACTAGACCAGTTGAAAAATTTGAAAATTATTCGCCTTCTGAAATGGCAAATATCCTTAATCACAGTTTTGAAAATGATGGTATTATAAACTTTAGAAATGACATTGCTGAAAAAAACTTCCAAAATATACCATTCTTAAATTCGATAAAATATTTTTTAAATATGATCAATAACCATGGTGAGATAAAGTTAACTTCGATTGGAAATATCCCTCCTGTACATGTAAAATCACAGTACGAACAACATTTTATTTTAGAGGATGCTATCGAATCTGGAGTAACTAAATTAGTAAAAGAAACTGATTCAGAAACAGTACATTTAACTAAAGTAATCTCTTATGTTTCAAAACTCGTAAAAACTAAAAATAACAATATTTCCTTAACGAAACTTGGAAAAGCCATTTTAGACGATGATTTTGAACTTTTAAAAAGTATCTTTATAGGTTTCTATCAAAATTATAACTTAGCTTATATGGATACATTTCCTGAGTTTGATTTTTCACAGGTATTTCCATTCTTTATTCTTCTTTTAGAAAAATATGGAGATAAAGAAAGAGAAATAAATTTTTACTATCTTAAAATGATCAAGGCATTCCCAGCACTACACGTACCTAGTGATCTAGATGACTATCCTGATCATTCTAGTACAGACTTTAATAAGGATTGTGAGACTACTTTTAGGCTTAGATTAATAGAGCGATTCTTAGTTTATTTTAACTTTATAAAATATAATAAGAAAAAATTAACTATAGAGAAATCAGAATTATTTGATGAAGTTTTTTTAGTCATACCAAATAGCAGTATTTTTAAAGAACATTCAGAAATAGTTATATAATAAAAACCCTCTAAAATACACTAAGTATTTATGAGGGTTTTTCTAATTACTAATATTTATTACATTGGAAACATTCCGCCATCTTCTATAATTTTTTTCCTTTTATTCCAATCTTTTATCGAATCTTTATCTGTTAATTTTGTTGCTCTAAAATATTTATTATTTTCATCCCCTGCTGTAATCATGTCATATACTATAAAACTATCTAAATCTGCACCTTTTATAACTATCAAGCCATTAACTTCCGCAAAGTAAATATTTTTCTTATCTCTATAATACAAACTGTCATTTTTTCCTGAAATTTTTATAAAAGTTTTGGCATCGATATCTTTTACTACATCATCACCAAAATAAACATTATTTTTATCTTTAGCACAACATAAACCAACTGTTTCAAAAGTCTCTATATCTACATTTTCAATTTTTTTATCATAATTATATAAAGAATTTTCTATAATTTTATAATTTGAAATATTCATCAAGAGTGAGAATGATAAACTTGAAATTGTTAAAAATATTATTACCCATTTCTTCATATCTACTTCTCCTTACTTTCCATTTTTCTATTAACTCCAGACTAATAAAAAATATTACTCCACTATTGCTGCATCTTTTAAAATATTATCAGGTATTTTAATTCCTAATAGTTCCATATTCTTTTTATTAATAAATACTTTTAATTTTTGTACAGTTTCAATTGGTATTTCATTTGGTTTCTTTTCACCTTTTAATATCTCCACTGCCATTTCTCCTGCTCTATAACCTATATCATAATCTGTAGTTCCTTGTGATATTAGCGCTCCTCTATCTGTATAAACAGCATTTGCACCAAATATTGGTATTTTTAAAGTATTCATCTTATCCAATAAGGCAGGGAAGCTACTAGACAAAGTATTATCTTGTATTGCATAAAAAACATCTATAGTCTGTCCCATTTTTTCCAAGGCTGAAACAAATTCTGGTGCTGAAGTTACACCTTCTGATACTATTTCAATTCCAAGTTTTTCTCCTGCTTTCTCTGCAAGTTCTACTTGAAATATAGAGTTTTGTTCAGAAGTATTATATATAATTCCTACTTTTTTCACATTTGGAAATGTTTCTTTTATTAATTCTAAATTTTTATCGATTTCTGGTCTTCCACTTGTACCAGTTACATTTTGCTTATCTGTTAAACCAGCACTTTGTGGATCCGATACTGATGCAAATACCACAGGAATTGTATCTGTTGCAGATGATGCAGCTTGTGCAGAAGGTGTTGCTATTGCAAATATAAGATCTTTTTTATCTTCTGCAAATTGTTTTGCTATTAATTGTTGAGTTGGAATTTCACCATTAGCCACTTTATCATCTATATCTACATCTAATCCAGATTTCTTTACAGCATCTATAAATCCTTGTTTTGAATCATTTAAAGCTGGATGATCTACTATCTGAGTAACACCTATTTTATAAACCTTTTTTTCTACTGCCTTAGTTTCTGTCTTTACTTCTTCTTGCTTTTTTCCACAACTTGCTAGTAGTCCCAGTCCCATTAAAATCATCATTACTTTTATTATATTCTTTTTCATTATACCCATCAGCTCCCATTATTTTCTATATACGTTAAATCCCGTTCCTTGCTGATTAGCCATTATTGTAACATCTGTAATCTGTACCCTTTTGGGCTGATTCGCTACATATAATACTGTGTCAGCTATATCTTCTGGTAGTAATGCTTCTATTCCTTCATATATTTTAGAGGCCTTTTCTTTATCTCCATGAAACCTCACTTCACTAAAGTCAGTCTGTACTATTCCCGGCTGAATTGTAGTAATTTTAATATCCGTATCTATAACATCTATTCTAATTCCATCGCTTAATGTTCTCACTGCTGCTTTACTTGAACAATATACTGCTGCTTTTTCATAAGCATATATTCCAGCAGTAGACCCCATATTAATTATATGTCCAGAATTCTTCTCTACCATTTGTGTAATAATCTTTCTTGTTACATATAAAAGTCCTTTTAAATTTATATTTATCATCTTTTCTATATCTTCAATATTACTATCCTGAAATTTATCTAATCCGCTTGCTAGTCCAGCATTATTTACTAATATATCTATTTTAATATCATTTTTTATTAAATCATTTACTACTTCTTCTACAGCATTATAATCTGTAACGTCTAATTCATATATAGTCACATGGCTACGCCACTTATTTCTTAAATCTTGTGCTATTTCATTTAGTTTTTCTTTTCTTCTCGCACATAATATTAGATTATCTCCATTTTCAGCAAATTTATATGCTGTGGCTTTTCCAATTCCAGAGCTTGCTCCAGTAATAAATACATTTCTACTTTCCATAATTCCTCCTTTGGTTATCCTAAAAACTTTCCTTTTTTAAGAAATTTTTCTATTTTGACAATTACTTCTTCAGAATACATCATTAATGTGTGGCCTTTTTCTAAAACGATAAATGCTTTTTGACCCTCTATTCTTGCTGAATCCTCAGCAACTATTCCATCATTTATTTTTCCTTTAAAATACTTATTTAGAAAAAAATAATAATTTCTTCCACCTGCTATTATCCCACACTCAAAGTTTATATCACCTAATTTATTAACAAAGCTGTTTCTATCTCTCATTATTTGTGCACATGCTGGTCCATGAATTTTATAAAATCTACTGGCTAGCTCACTTCCTTTATTTGGAGGTGCTAGCATTACAACTCTTCCAGGATTTTTTATCTCATAGTTTTTAAATAAATATCTTACTAATATTCCACCCATAGAATGAGTAACAAAGTTTATCTTTTGATTTTTTTCATTTAATTCATTTACTATTTTTACTAGATATTTTTCTACTAATACTTCTATCTCATATTTCAGTGAAGCATAGCCTATATTATAAACATCGTATTCTTTATTAAAATGCTTTTCTATTTTGCTCATAGAATGTTTTGTTCTTCCAAGTCCATGAAGAAGTATAATAGCTTCTCTCAATTTATTTCCCTCCAAATATATAAAATAAGTTTTAATCATTTCATTATTCTAACATTAATTTTCTAATTTTATAAGAATAAAAAAAGCCTAACAGGCTTATAAAAAACCCGCTTACGCAGGTTAAATTTTTATTTATATCAAAATTAAGTAAACAAATAAACCTAAATCATTTAGTACTATTCAATTCATTAAGGTAACATTTGCCAACTCCAACTTTTCATTTTTTATCCTCCAAAAACTTTTTATACTATCAGTATATCATTTTTTCAAATAAACTCAAATATATTTTCACTATGCAAATTATATATAAAATATATTCATTTTGTAAAATTAATATTTTTGAACTATTCTTTATATAATTACATTAATATATTTCTTTCTATTTTATTTTAATTCTGTTTATCTTCTTTTCTATTCTCTATTAAAGTTATATCTGCCAAGAACTTAAATTCCATTTGTATTAAGTACTCTCTTTCTATTAATAATAAAGTGAAAATCAAGTTATTTATAGTCTTAGGATTAGCTCCAAATCTCCATCTTTCTTTTTTTCCAGTTTTATAGTGAAATATAAATCTAGGTGCTGGTGAATCTTCACTAATACAAAACTCTATTTTTTTTAGCTCTTTTATTTTATATGATTTATACCTTACCTTTATGATTGATTTTTCAGGAAAAACTCTTATTTTTTTACTACCATATAATAACTTAAGCCTATCTTTCTCAGAGTAGTTTTTTATCCTCTTTCTTTGTTTTTTCAAACCTCTTTCATTTAAAAGTTTTATATGTTCTTTAATTGTTATTTTGAATTTTTCATCATAAGTCATGTTACTAAAAGGTAATTTATAAGTTCTATTCTCAGTAATAAATTCATAATAATTAGACCATCTAACTCCACTTTTTGAAACATAATATTGTCTATTAATTGATATAATATCACTAAATAAAATACTAAAATTTTGTCTATTATTTAAAATAACTTTTATATCCATTATATTTACTTCAATATATTTGGGAGTTTTTTTATTAATA